>JAOTZM010000101.1 GCA_029861345.1 Candidatus Nitrosopumilus sp. | reverse complement strand
GTGCAGTAGAAAAGAAATTACCAAATGGAGAAAGAAACATGAAAAGAATTATGATAAAAACTACAATGGGCAAGCCAATAAAACAAGTACAAGAGGTCAAGAAGAAATATGCATGAAAATAGAACTATTTATCCTAAAAGAAAAACTCAGATGTATCAACAATTACAAGAGCTTCCAAAAAAATACAAAGTTGTAGCACTAATCAAAATGAAAAAGGTTCGTTCTACACAAATTTTGCCTTTAAGAAAAATTCTCAAGGACGATGTACAATTTGTAAGCATCAAAGATAAAGTTGCACAAAAAGCACTGGAGCAAGTAGATGTTCCAGGAATCAAAGAGATGATTGGAGAGTTTACAGGACAGTGTATGCTCATGTTTACCAACATGTCACCATTCAAGCTAAATGTTCTTCTAGCTAAAAACAAAGTCATGATGGCTGCTAGAGGCGGAGACATTGCAAGCATAGACATTGTTGTACCTGCAAAAAATACTGGAATTGCTCCAGGACCAATGCTTACAGAATTCAAAGAGGCAGGCATTCCAACGAAAATTGATCAAGGAACAATTTGGATCGCAAAAGACAGCACCCCAGTACTAAAGGGAGAGGGAATTAACGAAAAATTAGCATCAATTCTTGGTAAATTAGATATCAAACCAGTAGAGGCAGGAATTTCGCTCTTTGTAGCATTAGAGGACGGCCTCAAATATGCTGAAGAGGAGATGGTAATTGATGTCGAGAAGATAAGAGAAGAGTTTGGATTAGCACACCAACAAGCAGTCTCGTTATCCATTGAGGCAGCATACATTACTGCAGATAACATTTCACAAATACTCAGCAAAGCAGCACAGTCTGCACGTTCAGTATCTATTGAATCAGGTTACATGACTGATGAAACAAAGGGACAAGTTTTGCAAAAAGCAGATGCTCAAGCAAGAGCAGTTGCAGGACAGGCAAAAGATTACACACCTGCCTAGTCAGGACTACCCTTTGCTCGTGGAAGATTCCAATTATACTTCATTGCAACTAATCTCAAAGAGGTGGTAATTACTATGCCTGCAATTGTTGCATAATACAACTCTCCTCCAAAATACAAGATAAAGTAAAAAATAACAATTCCAACAAAACTAGCAGATGCATGGAACTCTTTTACAAATACTATTGGGACCTGGTTTACAAAGACATCTCGAAGTATACCTCCACCTACTGCAGTTAACATGCCAGCAAGTAAGATTGCCAGAAAATTTAATCCAAAGAGATTGAAAGCAAAAGTTGCTCCAATAATTGCAAATACTCCTAACCCTATTGCATCAAATTTTAAAAATAGATTCCAATGTTTTTTCAGATGAGAATACAGAAAGAAGATAGTAATTCCTGAAAGAACTGTAACTATAACATACGAAGGATCGGTAATAGAGTTTGGGAACTGCCCCATAACGACATCTCTGATTGTACCACCTGCAACTCCTGTTAGAGTTGCAAGTAGTAAAATTCCAACAACATCAGATTTTTTTTCAATTGCCTTGAAGGCTCCAGTTACTGCAAATGCCATTGTTCCAAACAGATCTAAAATATAAATGAAAACTTCTGAAGAGATAGATAGGTCAACCAATCAATACTGAGACGGCACAATTGCTAATTAAGATTAAAGAAAATAAGGATCAAAAAGTAATTTGAAAAAAGTAAAGTTTTCTAGCCAAATAGAGAAGATAATCCTTCCATGGCTGCTTCTTCGGATTTGCCCTCGTCTTTAGGTGCTTCCTCTTTCTTTGCTTCACCACCGGCTGCCTCTGCTGCGGGTGCGGCTGCTGCTGCAACTGCTACAGGTGCGGCTTTAACTGCCTCATCGATATTTACATCGGCTAAGGCTGCAACTAGTGCTTTAACTTGAGCTTCGTTAACTTCAGCGCCAGATGCCTTTACAACTGAGCTAAGGTTTGCTTCGTTAACTTCCTTGTCTAGTTTGTGAAGAAGTAAAGCAGCGTAAACATATTCCATTGTATCGAGGTTCTCTTTGGGCATAATATAAAACTATGGCGAACTCACACTTGAAAATTGAAAATCTAATTTAGGATTTTAAGACTTCGGCATACAGAATAAAGTGTTCTCTTTAGATGTTTATCCATCAGAGTATCCATTCTATGTTTTAAAACTCGCTTTGCCTCATCCCTCTCTGATCCGGGAGGTAAAGACAGAACTGTGTTGATAAATTCAGGTAATGATTCTCTGACCCAACCATCAAGCATTGCATAAATTTTTGGTGGAAGAATATCACATTTATCTGAATCAAGATCTAAAACTTCGGTAAAATTTTCATGCTCTACTCTATACACTAAAGCAAGGACAACATTATCTGGAGTAGGATTTTCCAATATTTCTTCTGAGCGTTCCCCTGTTTTTCCTTGTGCAACCTTGTTTTTTAGACCAACTGGATTGATAATTACTCCATTGACACCAACTTTTCTGTCATCAACTCCTGTTACTACTGCAAAAATAAAATCATAATACTTGCCATTCTTTTTGGTAGAAAAAATATGAGTTCCTTCTTTTAATTTTGGTTTGCCCCCAAGCATGAATAGACTAGAATTTGTATTCTATTTAATGTATTATTAATCGTGATAAGGTATTAACTATCACTTTACTGGCAATGGTATATTTCTGAAGCTAAAAAACAAAAAGAGTTATTGCATAAAATTTACCTCTCCATGAGGCATACATTCTTGATGCAATTCTCCAGACGTCTCATCTATCAAGCAGCCACACTTTAGGACCACGAAATGAGATTGCTCGTAATCGGGATTTATCATAATCTTGCTTTACAAAATTTGTTTAAAAGCACAATGAACGATTTCTCAGTAAAATGACATTTCATAATCATATACCAGATTAGGAATCAAACCAATATCGGAAAATAATCGGTTGTGGTTTGCATATGTTGTCTAACTGAGCAGTTTCTCGATTAAATGATTCAACTCGTAAGATTAACTCGATAGTAATCCCAATGTTCGGGATCAAACATTATAACGAATTCAGCATCTTCCTTACTTATTCTATCTCGAATTACATCTCGAAGTCCATAACTTGTTAGAAATTGATAGTCGTTTTCTTTTGCCTGCAAATAGAAATGATCTCTAAGTTTTGTGCCAGCTCCTAGACCCCAATAGCCCATTTTTATTGCGATTGGTTCTAAAAATACGGTATTTTGTTTCAAATAATTTTCATCTTCTATCTCTGAACGTAGCTTGTAACTTTCTAGTGGTCCACCCTTTGCAAATCCGATGATCTTACCATTATCACCATTTATTCTTAGAGTACAAAGAATTGTTTTATCAGTAGTGATTGAATCAGTAAAACCAATTCTTGCAAGCTGCAATGGCTTTGGTAATTCATTATAGATGGAAAATAACATTCTGAGAAAGTCACTATTGTTTCTCATATTCATAGAATCTGCTACAGATACAAGATTTATGTTACCAAATACAAATTCGCTTTTGATTTTAATTTCTTTTTCTCTTGATTTCATAAAAGAGAGAACTGCATTCATAAAATTTTTTCGCATACTATTTGGAAGGGAGCAAAGTACAGATTGGCAGATATCTCCTTCTTTGTTTAGTAATTCTTCAAAATATGCGACTGACCTTTGTGTAACTACTGATGGATGCCATGCCAATGCATGTGCATTCTTTTTTGCCATCTCCATTGCTTTTGCAAAATCTCCAAGGGCATATCCACTTACCCTATCTACAATTGAAAGGAACCAGCCCAATGTCATAAAATGTTCTTGTATTTGTTCATCATTTTTTGTAATTTCTGATCTCTTAAAGCAATCCTTGATTTTACCCTCTGCATACTCTTTTAGCTTTCCACTCCACGGATATGTGGTTCTAAGTATAAGCACAGTTATCAGCTCGATGTCAAGTTGTGATTGGTCCAACAAATTTTTTAGATTTTTATCCAATGAGATGAATTTGATCACACTATCTTCATGAGGTTTGTCTACACTTTTCTGTGGATCAAAGTCGTGAAAAAGAGATGCAGTATAAAGGTATTCCAAATCCTTTTGTGTTATGCCAAATTTTTCTCTACTTTTAGATGCTGCAAGTAATGTAATGTATGTTACCTCCAATTCATGGTCAATGTTATGATAACCATAATAATCAGAACCCAGACCCTGTGTCTCAAACAACTGGACAGTGTATTCTAGCATTTCCTTAAAACATGGTTTGTTCAATCCTTCTGAATCCGCCAGTCTCTGAATTTCATCTCTTAGAGCATATGTGTTTGGAAACAATAGTTACTAGACAATCATGTTAATGATTTTTAAAAGATCTAGAGGAATTAAAAATAGATTAATTAGATTTGTTGTAATAATAAATTCTAAATTTTATTCAAAAACCTCAGACATAAAAATCAAGAAGGTCTTGAGAAATGCATGAGAATTATTGATAAAATTAATGAGTCTTAACTGAAGACTTGTTGATTCTTTGGTGCACTAATCGACAATTCTTAATATCGGAGTATAACAGCCAACATCGTTGGATAAAAAAGGTATTCTAAAGGAATTTTCATCAGATCCTGATAGATACTACAAGGTCAAATTATTTGAAGAGCGGGGGTTTGTTAGAAAGGCTTGTTCAAAGTGCGGCAGATTCTTTTGGACCTTGGATTCTGGACGAGATTTATGTCCTGAAGATGCAGATGATACCTACTCGTTTATCGGGGAACCACCAACTGTCAAGAGATTTGACTATACACAGGCATGGAAGCAAGTCGAGGAGTTTTTTGAGAAAAATAATCATACCTCAGTTAGCAGGTATCCCGTAGTCTGCAGGTGGCGCGATGACCTGTATTTTACAATTGCATCGATTGTTGATTTTCAAAGAGTGATGGGCTCTAAAGTAGTCTTTGAGTTTCCTGCAAATCCATTGGTAGTTCCGCAGACATGTCTGCGTTTTAAGGACCTGGAAAATGTGGGGGTAACTGGCAGACACTTTTCAAGTTTCTGTATGATAGGACAGCACAGCATTCCAAATTCACAAGGATACTGGAAAGACGAATGCGTTGACTTGGACTATCGATTACTAACTGAGCAATTTGGAATAAAAAAAGAAGAGGTGGTCTTTGTTGAAGACGTATGGGCTGGAGGCGGTTCATTTGGATCATCTTTGGAATATTTTGTAAGGGGATTAGAATTAGGAAATGCAGTATTTACTGAGTTTCAGGGAGAATTAGGCAAACACACCACACTTGATCAGAAAATTATCGACATGGGTGCAGGTCTTGAAAGATTTGCATGGATCACAAAGGGGACTCCTACTGCTTATGACTGTTGTTTTGGTCCGATTACTAATCACCTGTTTGAAAAAATTGGAATCCAATCTGATTCTGAAATGCTGAGAAATTATTTTACATCAATTGCAAAGAACCTTGAGATATATGATGACCTAAGTGATGTAAGAAGACATGCCGTAAAAAATGCAGGACTGACAGATGATCAACTGAATCGAATTATCACACCACTTGAAGGAATGTATCTGATTGCAGATCATCTTCGCACATTGATCTTTGCCATTACTGATGGTGCTTTACCAAGTAATGTTGGAGGAGGATACAACCTTAGAATGATGTTGCGAAGAATTAATGGAACAATTGACAGAATGAATCTCAAAGTAGAGATTGATGAGTTAATTGATATGCACATTGACTATCTCATAGACACCTATCCGGAACTTGATGAAAAGAGACAGGACGTCAAGACTATTCTCAAGCTGGAATCCCAGCGATATGTAGAGTCAAAGGCAAGAATGGGGAAGATGGCAGGAAAGCTAAAGGAAAAAGGCCGAGACCCTACAGTTGATGAACTAATTACATTGTACGAATCAGACGGAATTACGCCTGAATACCTCAAGGAAATAGAGGTAATTTCTGAAATCCCTTCATCATTTTATGCAAAATTATCTGACTTGCACCAATCAGACAAGAAAAAAGCAACTCAGCAACTTCCACTAGAAAACATTCCAGAGAC
>JAOTZM010000189.1 GCA_029861345.1 Candidatus Nitrosopumilus sp. | reverse complement strand
TTAGTATTCCTAATCCCATGATGATATATCCTTCCTTGCAATCCGTCAAGACAGATCATATTCGGTATAGATAGTGTTGTTTGTAAATCCCACTGCTTGGTAAAATGACCTCTGACAGAAATCTTTCTGTAATGAGTATCACGATTGGAGGATAGATGAGCAAAAGAGACGGAGTGAGTAATGCTCGCATCAAAAAGACTAAAAATACAAGACTAAACGTATTGTAAAAATAGTCTGTAGGTATTCAACATATTTCCCATTCTAACCAGCAAGAAATAACGTAAAAGGATTAGCAATATTATGTTCATTGAATTGAAAAGTATATGAACACCTAAGGTGAATGGCCCACGGGGACTCATCCACCTTTTTGGGGATAAAAATGGACGCAAATGAGCCTAACTAGGAAGGTTTGATTCTAAACTACCAACACCAAAACAAAAAGCAAGTTTTTGTTTCTTCAGATTTTATAATTTGACAAACTCCATTTACTGGTTCAGTTCCTTCTCCACATGTGAATTTTGTTTCAGATGTTGATTTTGTATCAGATTCTATTGAAGTTGATTCTACTTGTGAAATAATTGTACATTCTCGATTTATTAATTCTGTTCCAGGACCACATACTATCTTTTCTGCAAAATCCAAATAATCTTGAAAAGTAGAATCAGAGACAAATTTTATGTCAATTTTATCCGATGAGGTGTTGTCTTGAGATACATTAATTGCATCAAGAACATATACACCGTATTCATAATCACGAGCATCAAAGGTAATAGGCCAAACGAATGTATGACTAAAAGATCCACTATCATTTGCAATAACGTTCTCAAACAACTTGATCCCCGAATCTGGTGCAACTAATCGAATTGATATTTCATTATCAGGTGAAGATTGTCCAGTAATTATCAACGATTGTCCTTTGATGAAAACATCATCATTGACTACCAAAGATATTTGTTCAGCATGTACATCATGATATAACAAAGGAGAAATCAAAATTGAAAACACTGCTGTTGCCAACAAAAATGTAGAAGTTACTTTAATCAGGATACCTGAAAACGAACAAATTATTTCATTTAAAGATATCGTAGGAAAGTAATTTTTCCCAATCAGAAAAACATAGAAGATGTAGATTCAATTTTTAGGAATTGGAATCAAAGTTAGATAAAATGAAATTTTAAAACAGAATCTTTAGAGATTCAGTTACTGAATTGGATCAAAAGAAGATTCCATGGGCCCACGGGGATTCACCCACCAAATTGGGAATGAAAATGGATGTAGATTGGAATTTAATGAAACAAAGGAGTATTAGAATTCAATAAAAAGACTGAATTTTAGAAAAAAGATGTATTAATGAATTCATTGACAATTGCTAAAAATTGAATGTTCTTTCAATTTCACTGATTTCTTGATGATTAAAAATAAAAAATTATGTTGTATCGTCTGTTCCTTTGGTGATGAGAACAGGACAATTTGCACGTCCTAGTACTCCATTTGCAACGCTACCCAAAACAATCTTTCTAAGACCTGTTCTGCCATGAGAACCCATGACAATCAAATCAAGATTGTTTTTGTCTGCAAAAGTCACTATCGCATCTGATGATGAGGGATTATGAATAATTTTTATTGAAAATGATACATTTTTGGCTTTTGTCCTTGTTTCAAGTTTTTTGAGCATGGCATTAGCTTTGTCCTCTTGTTCATTTTGAATTTCTTCCAGTCTTTGAAGAGACATTCCTACAGAGTCAGGTAATTCTGATTGGATAACTGTCATGATTATGAGTTCTGACTCAAATTTTTCTGCGATTTCTAATGCTTTGTCAAATGCCTTTTCAGAATATTTAGAACCATCAAATGGTACAAGTATTTTTTTCAACATTATTGAACTAATTTTTATTAATTTATACTATATAGATGATTTTTCAGAGGGAATATTCTTTTAGTCAATCAGAACAAAATAGAAATCCAAAAAAGGATTTGAACCATTCAAGGTTCAAGTCCAAATGGGCCCACGGGGATTTGAACCCCGGATCTTCGCCGTGTAAGGGCGACGTCATAACCGACCTGGACTATGAGCCCAGAAACCTACCTTGTTGAAAACCATTTAAACTTTGAGACCTAGGAGAATC
>JAOTZM010000024.1 GCA_029861345.1 Candidatus Nitrosopumilus sp. | reverse complement strand
TACATCAATAGGATTTGCTTTTGTTGGAGATATTGTTATTGTGGCAAACATTACTGTTTTTGCAGTAGTTATTACATTTGCAGTAATTAATCTAGCAGTAATTGCTTTGCGTTATACTGAACCTGAATTGGAAAGACCATTTCGAGTTCCAATAAATGTGGGAAAGTTTCCTATTCTACCATTATTCGGATTTGGGATAACGGTATACATGGCATTACAATTTGAAATTGAAGTTGTGTTGGTAGGAATTGTAATTATAGGAATTGGTGCAGTTTTTTATATTATTATGAAAAAACGTGACAAGGTCTTAAATTCTGACTAGGCCTTTCTGGATTTTATAATTGCAACTACTGCAATAGCAATTCCAATAATTCCAACTCCAATACCAGCATACCCCACATTATTTGGCTGTGCCTCCTCTAGATTGTTCACTGATTCTTTCAAATCCTTTATGTCGGCAATCAATGCAGTGTGTCCATCAATCATTTGAGTTATTGTAAGATCAGATGGTTCGGGAAACTCTATGTAAGCGCGTTCATCAACTTTTGGTGGATGCATTGATAGACTAATTGGAGTGTCTTCAATTGTTCCTAAAATGTTTGCCTGATAGAATCCAGAGATAGTTGGATTAACAAATGCATGATATTTCCCTGGAACATTATGGTCAGGAGAAAGAGGAAGTGTAATACTTTGATCCTTATAGATTAATTGTATTTTGACTGTTTTTTTCAATCCTGTAATTCCATTTTTGAAAACTTGATCTTCAAGATCTAAATTAGGTTCAAGAGGACTAACATAGAATTCAATTGCATTTGTTTCTCCAGAAACAACGGGTTCATTCATCCAACCAATTTCTACTCTATACTCTCCAACAGAATCGACAGTGTGTGCATTTGCAGTTGCAGCTAAACCAGGAATAATTAATAAAAATAATGTCAAGAATTTTAATTTCAATACTAAAAAAACTAAATATGATTTTAAAAATGTTCTACTTATTTTCGTTAAATGAGTTTGAATTCCATAATTTTCTGATATTTGTACTAGTTATGCATCTGCATACATTGATACTTCCCAAGCTGTAGGTGTTTGTGCGAATGCGGTATACTCTTTATATTTCAGTTCGGAGTATTTATCAAGGAAATCACTTGTAAAGACTTCCTCTAAGAAATTTGAATCACTGGCCAAAGAATCAAGTGCACCTTTCAGTGATACTGGGAGAGATCCAATATTATATTCCCGTTTTTTTTCTGTACTAAGTTTGTATACATTTTCTTCAATAGGATCACCTGGATCAATTTTATTTTTGATTCCATCTAATCCTGCTAACAATAATGAAGCTTCTAGCAGATAGATATTTGCAGTTGGATCAGGAATACGATACTCAATTCTCTTGCTTTTTTCTTGATTTCTATTATACATTGGAACTCTAATTGCAGTAGATCGGTTTCCTAAACCCCAACAAACATTGACTGGTGCCTCAAATCCAGGAACAAGACGTTTGTATGAATTTGTTGTGGGGTTTGAGATTGCACATAAAGCTGATGCGTGACTTAAGATTCCACCAATATAGTATCTTCCTATTTGACTCATCTGTGCTATTTCGTCATCTTTATCATACATTACATTCGTGGTTCCATCCCATAAACTTTGATGAGTATGCATAGCAGATGCATTATCACCAAAAATTGGCTTTGGCATAAAAGTTGCAACTTTGTTTTTTCGTTTAGCTTTAACTTTTACCAGATTTTTTACAGCAATTACATTATCTGCCATTAAAATCATTTCATCATAAACTAAATTGATCTCACATTGACCAGAAGTAGCTACTTCATGGTGTTCTGCTTCAATTTTTATTCCAAAATAGTTATACAAATCATCACATACATCTTTTCTAAATCCTTCAAGTGTATCCTTGGGCTGTGATGGATAGTATCCTTCCTTGATATCTATAGCAGTGCTTACATTTCCTTTAGCCCATGGTGATTCCTTAGATTCAATTGAATAACCAGAACCTCCTCCCGAGTGAGTAGCTGCATAGGGAGATGGATAAACGCTAATGCTATCAAAAACAAAAAATTCTATTTCAGGTCCCCAGTTGGTATGTGTGATCCCAAATTCTTTGATTTTTTCTGATGCCTTATGTGCAATTCCCCTAGAATCTCGATTATATCTTGATTCTTTGTTTGTACTGCCGTCATATAGATCACAAAATATTCTTGCATTCTTTCTATTACCTGGATCATAATCACCTGGAAGAATTTTAAATGAATTTGGATCAGGCATTAAAATCATATCTGAGCTATTCACTGATTTGAATCCAACAATTGAACTTGCATCCAATTTTTCAAGTCCATTTACAAAATTATTTTTATCAATTGCATAGCTTGGTATACCAACATTATGAAGTTCACCAAAAATATCTACAAACCAAAAATCAATGAATGAAATATTTTCATCCTGTATAGTCTGTAATACTTGATCGGAATTCAACTACTATCTTTGGAAAATTATTTTACTAATGCTATCTAGTAAGATAGATTTGGCAATAAGGTCAGGTAAATTTTAAGATTCTGGATAATTTTGATTTAGACTATTTGCTTTGAAATTCTTCATCTCTTCTTCAAAGAAGAATTTTTCAGTAAACGCAGGCTTTAAATCATCTAACCAAATTGCGTTTTCATCATATTTTGCAAAGAATGGAACCTGTACCCAGTCAGGATTTCTACCCTGCAAAAATCTCAAAACAATTATCTTCTGATCACTTATGTTTGCAGTTCCAATAACATGGACTTTTCCGGGGGTTGCAGACATACTTGGCCCACGAACAGTTCTTGCCAATCCACTTACCGAAGAGTAGGCTCTTCTGAAAATATCAAATGCCTTAACTAAAGGAACCCCAAAGTAGTGTTGAGCGCCAGTATCTCTAACTACAAACATGTAATATGGAATACATCCCAACTGGACCTGCTTACTCCACATTTTAGCCCACATTACTGAATCATCATTAATATGTGCCAAAAGAGGGGATTGAGTTCTAATTTCTGCACCAGTTGATCTCACTTCCTTTATTGCACTTTTCACAGAATCAGTTGATAGTTCATTTAGATGATTAAAGTGGGCCATAAATGCAAGATGTAATCCGTTATCAGTGACCTTTCTAAAAATATCTAACATTTCTTGAGAATCAGAATCTGTTAAAAATTTGTAAGGCCAATAAGAAAGAGATTTTGTTCCAATTCTAATTGTTTTAAGATTTGGAAGTTTTGCATCAATTAAAATATCAATATATTTTGAAAATATTTTTGCTTTCATAATCATTGGATCACCTCCTGTAAAAAGTACATCGGTAATCTCTGGATGTTCTATAAGATATTGAACAAGCTGTTCACCCTCTTTCATAGCAAATTTCATTTCATCCATTCCAACAAATTGTGGCCATCTAAAACAAAAGCTACAATATGCATGACAAGTTTGACTTTGACTTGGAAAGAAGAGACAAGTCTCTTTGTATTTATGCTGCATACCATACAACTTGGTTCCATCCTTTAGTGTTGGAACATTAAGTTCCATTTGTCCTGCGGGATGTGGATTTAGTTGTAGACGAATTTCATTTGCGGCAGATGCTATTTCTTTTTTATCTGAATTATTTTTTAAGATAGTTGCCATTTTTTCATAATGGTCTGGCTTTAGCATTCCTTTCTGGGGAAAAGTTAAAACAAACATAGGATCAATAGGTATATTGTTCCAATCAATTAATTGTTCAACAACATAGTTGTTTGCTTTAAAGGGCAAAACATTTCCTACAACTTCCATTTCAAATTGAGTTTCTTCAGAGAGATTCTGAATTTGTGATAGATCGCGAAAATTTGATAATGTATATGATTTTAGTGAGGGTGATTCGTCCCAAATCGACTCTTGAAGGGTCATTTAGTAAATAGTACGTTTGCCCTTGTTAAAGGTTACATCCTCATATTCATATAGAAAATTTCTGGTTTAAGTGCTATTTTGTAAAAAATTTGATATTGATTTCAATAATTTATGATAAAATGTCTTAACCTTTGTATTCTAGGACATAAGTTTGATTAGAATAGTGATTAATCATGGCTGAAGAGGAATTATCACAAATCTCTGGAGGAGAATTTGAAACTGTTTTACAGCTTTTAGCATCATCTGAGTCACTTCAACTAGCATTTTTCATAATGATAATAGGTATTATTGGAATAGTTATAGGATATAGAAAATTTTCATCTTGGGTAGGTTCACAAAAATTTTATTACAAAAGACCACATTTTTCAAGATTTTTACGAAGAGCTGTTCTGCCTTTTTTTGCAATTGCGTTAATCACAGCAATCAATGTTCACACTCAAACTGGTGTTTTGTTTGGAGATGTATCAGAAATTGAAGTTGAAGAGCTATCTGTACATGAACATTTTGCAAAAATTCTTAATACTTTTAATATTTTAGTAATTGGTTATACAATATCACACCTAATTCCAATCATTCTAACTAAACGTGACAAATCCATATTAGAAAAAAATGATTTTGATGCTTGGTTTGAAATGAGAGGATTCATTGATGATAAAGATGATCTATTTCACAAATTGTACAAGTGGGTTCCACCAAATAAAACTCCAGAAGATATCGATGATAAAGATTTCCAAGAATTACTTAAAACAGAAAAAGGAATGCAATACTTGGAACATTTCCGGACAACAAAAGGAAATCCGATTGGAGGATATGAAAAATTAGTTGATAATCCATTTGAAGAGTGGAAAAAATCAGAACGTGAAAAATATGAAAAATATTATAATAATTGTATAACAGGAAATAATCAATCAGGTAGAAAGCTAAAGCCAGGTGCAAAACCAGATGAGATATTTCCCATTGATGTATGGAGAGAAGAAAAAAGAGAACACAGCTACGAACCTCTAATTCCTAGCTCTCGTCCTCCTGGACATGCAAAAAAGAAGAGAGAAGGTCTTCCAAAGTCTGCTAAACAGATTCTTCCATTAGGAATATTCATTGCAACAATTTTGGGTGTTGTTGCATGGTGGGGAGTTGACTTGATTGTCCTTGCCACTGCCACTGGTGGATTCTCAATTGGATTGGGTCTAGCATTACAAGAAACCATGCAGAATTATTTTGCATATATTATGATTAGAAAAGACAAAATTTTCATCGAGGGAGACAGAGTTCAGCTAGAAACAGGATACAATGGATATGTGCATAAAATCACGACTAGAGTTACTTATATCAGAGATGCATTACATGAATCAATCGCAGTTATTCCAACTAGACAGTTAGTTAATGCTCAGATTGTAAACTATTCTAAAGAAAACAAATTGGTTCCAGCAATTGTAAAAGTTGGAGTTTCCTATCTAAACAATCCTAGACAAGTTGCATCAATTTTGGTAAAAGTAGGTCAACGAGGAATGAGAGAAATTGTAGATGGTAAAGGAAGACATCTTGTAAGGCAAAAGAGATGTCCATATCTAAACTTAAACAAACCAAGTTGTGGTTGTGATAAAGAACTTCATGCAGAAGTTACGCAACCTGTAGTTAGATTTAATGAATTTAATGACTCATCACTCGATTTCTCAATGTGGCTTTATGTCAGAGATTATGGAGCTCAATTCAAAACAAAAACAGATTTGAGAATGATAATGTATGAAGAATTTAAGAAATATGATATTAGAATTCCATGGCCAATTCGAACTGTCTATCAAGGAGATGAGAAGAGAGAATTTGAAGAGATTAGTCAACTAGATCCAGACAGAAATAAAGTAATTGATAAGTTTGGTATGGGTGATATCGGACGAGGAGAGGGAGACGATTAGTTTCATTTTTCTCAAAACTTAAGAATCCCATTAAATCACATTTTCTTGTTGAGTAAAATATCAGTAATTGCAGGGAAATCTTCAGAGGATTTAGCAAGAAAATTATCTAGAAAAATAAAGGCTAATCTTGTGAAATCAGAAGTTAGGGTTTTTCCTGATGGAGAAAGTAAGATTACACTTACTGGTAATTTATCAAAAAAAAAATCTATAGTAGTGCAGTCAATTTGTCCACCTGTTGATACAAATCTCATTCAGGCTTTATCCCTTATTTCAAAGGCAAAAGAAACATCATCTGAAGTAATTGCTGTAATTCCATATATGGGATATGCAAGGCAAGACAGAGAATTTCTATCAGGTGAAATTATTACAATGAAGGTTCTAGGCAAGTTGTTTAAAGGCGCTGGAGCATCAAAAATTATAGTCGTTGATATTCACAGTATGATTGGTCTCAAAAACTTTAGAATAAAATCAACAAATGTGACTGCAATTCCAGATCTTGTACAATATTTCAAGAAATTGAGGCTAAAAAAGCCATTAGTTGTCTCTCCTGATCAAGGTGGAAAAGATAGAGCAAAAGAATTTGCTGATAAATTTGAATCAGAGTATATTGTCCTAGAAAAACAAAGAGATAGAAAAACAGGCAAAGTACAAATTAAAACAAAAAATACAGATGAGGTTGCCGGAAGAGATCTTATCTTAGTTGACGATATGATAAGTACTGGAGGAAGTATAATCAAAGCAACTCAATTTTTGAAAAAACAAAAATGCAAGAGAGTGTTTGTTGCTTGTACACATGCTCTTTTAATGAATGATGCTGAAAAGAAGATAAAAAAAGTGGGAGTTACCAGTATTGTTAGTGCAAATACAATTCCTGGTAAAACATCAGTGGTTGATGTTTCTAATACAATTGCAAAGGCAATAATATAATGCCAGAAAGCTTTTTTGTTTTATCTAAAGATTATCTAGAGCTCGCAATAGATGAGGTCATCGCAATATCAAAAATGTATGACAGATTTGCAAAAGCTAAAGTAATTTCTAATTTGGTAATTATTCAATCAAAAACAAATTGGAATAAAATTACAAAACGTGCTTCTTTTGTTAAAATTTCTGGGCAAATATTACGAAAGATGTCGGGACTGTTTTTGGATGAGGGAAATGTCGAAGTGTTAAAAAATGCAAAGACCTTTGTTTGCAGAATAATTAATTTATCATCAAATCAATTCAATATTCCAGAATTAGAAAGATCTATGGGAGATATGATATCAAAATTTTCTCATGCAAAAGTAGAATTACAAAATCCTGACATTACAGTATATCTTATTTTTACTGATCAAGAGAATTTTTTTGGTTTCTCAAAACGAATCAGTAAGAAAAATAGGCCAAAAAAGATCAAAAATCATCCTCACGAATTAGATTGGAAACTAACAAGAGTTATGATTAATTTAATTGGATTAAAAGAAGGAGAGACTGTATGTGACCCGTTTTGTGGTACTGGTACAACCCTATTAGAGGCTGAATCTATGGGAGTTCATGCAATTGGGTTAGATTTTGATAAAAAAATGTATAAGATTTCAAAAGAAAATCTCAAGACAAACGGCTACAAATCAAAGGTTTTCAAGTCAGATTTTCAAGAATTATCAAAAATCTCTAGAGAATTTAACGGAATTGTTACTGATTTACCATATGGAAGAGCTTCAAAAGCATCAGAAAAACCTGAAGAAATTATGGAGAAATTTTTCTCAATTCCACTCAAACGCAAAAAAATGGCAATCATGTACAAAAAAGAATTAGGTAAAAATCTGAAGTTAAAAGGAATAAAAAAATACGAAATCTATAGGCATAAAAGCTTGACAAGGACAATTTTGATAAAATGAGACTTGTATTTCTAGGAACATCAGCATCACAACCTACTGAAAATAGAGGATTGTCTTGTATTTGTTTAGAAAGAGAAGGGGAGATTCTGATGTTTGATGCAGGAGAAGCTACACAAATGTCCTATATGAAATCAGGTTTAGGATGGAATAAAAAAATGAAAATTTTTGTTACACATCTACATGGAGATCATTGTGTAGGAATTCTAGGATTATTACAAACAATGTCTATGCAAAACAGAACCGAAATTTTGGAAATATTTGGGCCAAGCGGTATTGAAGAATTTATTGCAGCTAACATCAAAGTGCTAAATTTTGGGTTATCATTTCCTGTTTTAATTAGTATCATCAAAGAAGGGAAAATTTTTGAAGATGGAAAATTTTCAATACATGCTTGTAAAGCAAACCACTCAGTTATTGCATTTTCATATCTATTTGAAGAAAAGGACAAGCCTGGTAGGTTTAACGTTGAAAAAGCCAAGGAATTAAGAATACCAGAAGGAGAATTATGGAATAAATTACAAAATGGAAACGAAATAACTGTTAATGAAAAAATAATAAGACCGAATCAGGTATTAGGAGAAAAACGACCGGGTAAGAAAATAGGAATTTCAGGTGATACAATGCCTACTGAAGAATTAGAAAAATTTTTTCGTGAATGTGATTATTTAGTATTTGATTCAACATTTCTTGATGAGGAAAAACAAAGAGCGCAGGATACATGTCACTCTACGGCAAAACAAGCTGCAACATTAGGTAAAAATGCACGCGTGAAAAACCTAATTCTAACGCATTTTTCAGCCAGGTATAAAGGTGAAGGAGGGCATTTAAGAGAAGCAAAAGAAATTCACAATTCAGTAATTACTGCAAGAGATCTTTTAGAGATAGAAATTAAATGAATATGTTTGAGCCAATCAAAGATCAAATTAAAGATTTTAAAAAAATTGTATTTGTAACAGGGGCTGGGATATCTCAAGAAAGTGGAATTCCCACATTTAGGGGAAAAGATGGATTGTGGAGAAATTATGATCCAATGAAATTAGCTACAATTGATGCGTTTTATGATGATCCAAAATTGGTTTGGGAATGGTATAATGAAAGAAGGAGAAATATTTTTGCAGCATATCCAAATCAAGGTCATAAAGCAATTGCTGAACTTGAAAAATATGCAAAAGTTGTAGTTTTAACACAGAATATTGATGGACTTCATCAAAAGGCAGGCAGTACAGAAGTATTAGAATTACATGGAAGTATCATTAAGATCAAATGTTCAGTTTGTGATTTTAAAGACGAAATATCAACAGAATTTTCAGAAATTCCACCGATATGCAAGTGCGGAAACATACTTCGGCCTGATGTTGTTTGGTTTGGAGAATCGTTACCACAAGATGTTTGGCAAAAAGCCATGGTTTTTGCAAGTCAATGTGATTTAATGGTAATTGCAGGTACATCACTTGTTGTATCACCTGCAAACACACTACCAATTTATGCAAAACAAAATAATGCAATACTCATAGAAGTTAATCCAGAAATTACTGAAATGTCCTCAGAGATGGATTTGGTAATAAGAAATTCTAGTGCATCTGTGCTACCCGAATTTATCTCAATGTTTAAAGAAAACTAAATTATGATTGCAAGAAAACACAATGAATTTTTGAATTTTAATTACTTGAAAAAAAATCCTGAATTGATTCAAAAGGATTAAAGTTAGAAATTTCTTCGTTAATGATTTTTTGAGATGATTCTTTTGCTTCTGTGATTTCAGAAGTAATCTTATCTCCAGCTTCGCTAATTTCGTTATTTAGGGTGTTACTTGTTTTATTTACTATTGTATCAATTGATGAATCAATTTTTTTTTCTACAGAATCTGTAGCCTTAGAACCCAAATTGGTTACATCATCTTTTAAAGAATCAACTGCATTGGCAGTAGAGGGGAATAAATTTTCAATTTCTGTTGAGAATATCATGCCTCCCAAGATCACAATCCCAACAATTATGCCTAATTTTATGAACATTCGATGATTATTTTAAAAAAAGAGATTTTAGATTCAAACTAAAAAAAATACTCGAAAATGATTGAATTTTCTTAGCTAAGTTCAATCATTTCCAGAAACCATCCAATCAATTATTCTATCAATATTTGATGAAATTAGAATTACTTTAATGGGTCCCAATGGGGATTCGCTTGCTTCTTCACAGATTGCTATTTTTTCTACAAAGGCTGCTTGTTTATTTAGATAAAACCATGTAGCATCATTTTCTAAGTTTTTCTCAAAATTTCGTTTGTAGGTTTTTTGAGAATTTTTTGAATGAATTGTTTCATAAATCTTTTCTAAAGAGTTAAGATCTTTGGATTGAGCGGTTATTGAAAATTTTTCAGATTTTATTGTTGAATATGGAAAAATATTTGAAATTGCTTTTTTGATTTTATCTGGGCTCTCAGAAGGATTTATCGAACAAAACATCTCTATTTTGCAATTAATATTTGGAATATTCATTTTATCCAGCTTTGAATAATTTTGAAGGCAGATTCTATTAATTCATCTTTCGTTAAATTAGTATTTGATATTGCATCATCAGACAATGCAATCGGATTACTAATTCCAACACCCAATTCACGATTGTCCCTCTCTTCAAAATGTTCCTTTGTTTGAGGATCATCTGTTCTTCCTCTTTTTTGTAAAAAATCAAATCTAGTATCTGTTGATGCATGAATTGCTAGTAGTTTTACATTACCAAATTTTCTAAGAACTTCTATCTCATCATTGGATCTTACTCCGTCTATTAGTATCACATTAGCAGTGGAAAATTCTATTTGAGACTTTAATAATTCAGCTATTGCGCCTGGGCCATTTTTTTCTCTAAGCTCAAGCATAAGCTTTCCAAGATTTGATCTTGTTGGTTCCAAGTTTCTTTTTTTTGCTTCTTCTCTAACAATATTTCCCATATTGATAGAAGCATACCCTTTTGCTTTCAATCCTTCAGCAATAGTTGACTTTCCAGCACCAGGCATCCCTGTTAAGCATACAATTAGTTTTGTCAATACCCATCAAAAAAAAGAGCGGTCTATGAAGCTACCGGAAATTATTATAAAGATACATCAAAGAATGTTATGATGCGAACTTTTGTAGCAATTGAAATCTCAAATAAAGATATTATTAATTCCATAAAAAATTTTCAATCTAAAATTAAAATTAATGCAAAACCTGTTGAACCAAAAAATCTTCATTTTACATTACAATTTTTAGGTGAGATTTCAGAGGAGCATTCACAAAAAATTATTCAAGCTCTTCGTACAATAGAATTTTCAAGTTTTAGTGTAAACCTGAAGGAAGTAGGTGCATTTCCAAAGCCAAAATTTCCAAGGGTAATTTGGATTGGTACTGATGAAAATGGAGGTAATATGCTAATTCAGATATCAAAACAAGTTGAAAAGGTGCTAGAGCCTTTGGGATTGTCCTCAGACAAGCCGTTTATACCTCATATCACAATATTTAGAATTAAAAAGAAGATTGGAGATATTACAAAAGAATTGAAAGGGCTGAAAACAATAGATTTTGGAAAGCAGGTAGTTACTAGTATCAAATTGAAAAAAAGTGAACTTACACCAAATGGACCAGTCTATTCAGATTTAGAGGAGATTAAGGCAATAAAATGAAAAAGATTATTTCACAAATTAGCAAAGTAGTCATTCCATCAAAAATGACGGAAAAATCAAAGAAACAAATTTCTAAACTAGCATTTAATTTAGTTAAAAAAGAGATTAAAAAATATCCAGAAGTAGCAGGACTGGAATTTGGAGGTTCATTTGCAAAGGGTACTTGGTTATCAAAAGATGCAGATGTAGATATTTTTATCAAATTCAAGAGATCTACATCAGAAGAAAAATTTGAGAAAATCTCAAAGAAAATTGGTTTTGAATCAATGAAAGAATATTCTCCTTATATCAGATATTCTGAGCATCCGTATGTTGAGGCTAAAATTAAGGATACAAAGATCAACGTAGTACCATTTTATGATGTAAAAATGGGAGAATGGAAAAGTGCTGCTGATAGATCTCCATTTCATACAAAATTTATGGAAAAGGCATTGACATCTAAAATGAGAAATGACATTAGAATTCTAAAAACATTTCTTAAATCAAATGGAATTTACGGGGCAGAAATTGCAAAGCAAGGATTTAGTGGTTACGTTTCAGAAGTTTTAGTATTATATTTTGGAAGTTTTGAAAATGTAATCAAATCAATATCTAAAATTAAAGAAAATCAAATTATTGGAAAGACTTCAAAGAAATTTGAAACGTCAATAGTGATAATAGATCCTATCGATGACAATAGAAACTTAGCTGCTGCAATTTCTGATGAGAATATTGGAAAATTTATTCTTGTTTCTAGAGCTTTTAGAGAAAAACCCACCTTAGAGTTTTTCAAGAATAAAAAATCAAAAATATCAAACAAACATTGGAAGAATTTGTTAGTAATAAAATTTAATTTTAAAATGAGAAGTCCTGATATAATATGGGGGCAAATTAAAAGAGTTACTTTGTCATTGTCCACCCAATTAGAATTAGGAGGATTTAGCGTATCAAGGAGTAAAGCTCATACAGATCAACAAAAAGAAGCTTACCTCTTTTTCTTATTAGAGTCAGTAAAGATTCCAGAAATATATCTAAAAGATGGACCAGAATTTTTCAGAGAGGATGATTCTAAGAGTTTTATTTTTGAAAATCTTAAAAATACAGAATTAATGTGGATTGGAAATAACAGAAAAATAATTTCACTAGAAAAAAGAAAACATACCGAAGCGGTCAAATTTATAACAGAATTTCTGAAAAAAAATCTTCAGACAGGCATACCAAAGGGTCTTCAAAGTGATTTTAAACGAGGTTTCAAGGTTTTTACAGGAAATAAAAATTTAAGCAAATCAATTAAAGAGGCTGCAAGTGATTTGATTTCAACAGATGGTACAATCCTTCATTTCAATTAAGAAATTTGCCGATGAGCCATACTCAAAAATTCTAGGATATCCAAAAGCTACTAATCGTCAAATTAGATCTAGAATTCGTGAATTAGAGAAATTAAATATTAAATCAATTTCATTAACTGGTTCTACCCTATTAGGGAAACTAGCGGTTTTAGGAAAAGGGTACGTTGGAGTAGTAGTTCTAGCAAAAAAAAGCAACAAACAGGTTGCCTTAAAAATTAGAAGAACAGATTCACAAAGAAATGAAATGAAAAATGAAGCAAGTTTATTAAAATTAGTAAATTCAGTAAATGTTGGACCAAAAATGTTTGTTGCTAGCAAAAATTTTCTAGTTATGGAATATTTGGAAGGGATCAAGATTAGTGAGTGGATAAATACATTAAAAGGAATAGGAAGTGTAAAGAAATTAAAATCTACAATCAGAAATATTTTAGAGGATTGTTATAAACTAGATCAGATAAATTTTGATCATGGTGAATTAAGTAATATTTCTAAACATATCATTGTTGGAGAAACAAAATCTACTTTAATTGATTTTGAAAGTTCTAGCACTATACGAAGACCATCAAATGTTACATCAGTTACTCAAGCAATTTTTATTGGATCGGGAATCGCAAAAAAAGCTCAAAAGATCTACAAAAATCCATCTAAAGAGAAAATAATTGAGGCATTAAAACAATACAAACACGAAAAAACACAAGAAAATTTTGAAATCCTATTGAAGATTTTGAAATTATAATGGGACCGGCAGGATTTGAACCTGCGACCACTAGTCCCCCAGACTAGTATCATACCAAGCTAGACGACGATCCCTTGTCTCAGAGGTATAAAATGAAATTATTAAATCGTCGTATTGATTAACAAAATTAATGAAAATTTGCAATATTTGTCATAAGATTTCTGCTACTGATCAGGATCACTTAGATTGTATGCAAAAAAGAAGTATTGAAATGGAAGATGAAGATTTTAAAAACAATATTCCCGAAAAACTGAATCTATCAAAAAATACTCAAGAATTAGGGGTTGAAGTAAGAGCTATTTTAGAACATCTTACAAAAGAGAAAAACAAAGAAGATTAATTATAACCATTTGGACAATCTTTCTTTTTCAAATTCAAGTTTTTTAGAAAGATTCTCAGAGGTTGATTCTGTAAGTTTTGTTGAGGGTTTTGAGTGTGAAAACATGTCAACTTCAATAACTGATGCTGTATCTCTACCTGATTCTATGAAACATCCACCTTTTCCATCAAATAATGCAGATTCATCTTTGGATTGAATTTTTGAAATAATATTTTTGGCAACTGTGATGCCTTCCCCTTCTGCAAATACTCCTGCCTTTGGTACTGCCATTGTATCAGCAACTGTTAAGCTAGTAACATCACCTACAGCAAAGACATTTTCAAAAGGTGTTTTACAATCTCTGTCGATGGGGATAAATCCTGATTCTTTTGCCAATTCAGAATCGTAGATAATTTTTGGAGCAATATGTGGTGGAATAGCTAAGAGTAAATCAAAATCAGCTTCACCATTCTCAAAGATTAGTTTCTTTGATTCAACTGATTTTATTTTACAAGAATTGTGAAAAGTAATTTTTTCAGAATTTACAAGATCCAATATTTTTTTGCTTACCTCAGGACCTGCTGCTGGCAAAGTTATGGGAGCTGGACTGTAAAAATCAATTTGTACAGAATCACGAATTCCCCGTTTTCTCAGCATGGAATCTATTAACAAACCAGCCTCAAATGGTGCAGGAGGACATTTGTAAGGCATCCCCATTATCGATATTGCAATTTTTCCAGACTCTATGCTCTCAAGCTTGTTATGAATTTCTGAAAGTTGGTCATGATCATATAGATTAAATCCATTTTCTATTAATCCTGGAATTTTCTGGGGAGCTAAAACAGCCCCTATAGAGATTATTAGAAAATCATAAGAGATGTTTTGGGATGAAGTTTTTACATTTTTGTTTTGAAGATCAATTGTTAAGATTTCATCTTTAATGAAATTAATTTCCTTTTTTGGTAGCTCATTTAATGAACCAATAGAGTTTTCAAAAGTTCTGGTTCCGTTAATTATCCATAGTTTTGCAAATCCTACCATAAACCAGTCTTTTTTGTCAATTACAGTAACTGTTATCTGTGAAGCAGATAAGGAATTTCTTAATTCATTGGCAGTAGAAAGACCACCAAAACCCCCTCCTAAAATAACTACATGTGGAATGTTTGCCAACTTAGCGTTCTTGTGTTGTAGGTCTAATCAAAATCTCATTAACATTAACATGAGATGGAGATTCTACAGCATACAAGATTGCATTTGCAATATCTTCGGCTTGTAATGCTTCCATCTTCTTTGTATTTTCGATAAATCCCTGCAGAGATTCATCAGTAATTGTATCATTAAGTTCTGTTGCTACAACTCCAGGTTCAATACTAGTTACTCGAATGTTAGAACGAACACTAAATTCTTGTCTTAGTCCCTCACTAAAGGCTGCAACTGCATGTTTTGTTGCACAATAAACACTACCAGCTGGAAAAACGATTCTTCCAGCTACGGATGAGAGATTTACAATGTGGCCAGATTTTTTTCCTTTCATATGAGAAATTACTGATCCTGTACAATATAATACGCCCTTAATATTCACATCAACCATCCTATCCCATTCATCAAACTTGAGGCTTTTGAAGAAACTCAAAGGCATCAAACCGGCATTATTTACAAGAATGTCAATAGAACCCCATTTCTCTAAAACTGCTTTAGCAAAATTTTCACATTCTAATCTTTGTGTGACATCTAGTTTTTGATAAAATACTTCTCCATCATTAGCAGAGATCTTTTTTGCAAGTTCTTCTAATCTATCAACTCGTCTGGCACCTATAGCAACTTTAGCACCAGCCTTTGATAATGCCATAGCTGTAGCAAACCCAATACCACTACTTGCTCCGGTTACTATTGCTATCTTATCTTTAATCATCTAAATCGCTTAAGCACATTAAATTTCAACATCGTAAAAATGTTTAGGCGTTGAGCAGATCAAAGTTTCAGAAAATCATTGGCAACTTTATTAAAAGAAAAATGGCAAATCAGATTGTGAAGGCAGAAAAATGTGCTTATTGTGGGGATTTGACAGATTTGCCGTTTCAGTGCAATTATTGCAAGGATCCATTCTGTTCTGAGCACAGACTTCCAGAAGAACACAGATGTGTGAAACTCAGTCAGATTAGAGCAAAAAGATTTGGTGAAAAGAAAGTCATAAGAGATGGTGGACGAAACAAGCCAAACATTTTCAAACGAATTTTTGGAAGATTTTAAGATCAATAAGGGCTTTTGTCAGGAGAAATTTTTGCACGTCTTCCCTGATAAATAAGAGCAATAGCAAGTGCAAACATTACCATTGCAGTTAATGGAAAATTTTGTGGTGCAGGTAAGATGAACCAATAGTAGATTCCAAAACCAATAGATACAATTGCTTGTACCCAAAGTTTTATCCATTTCGGGGCTTTGACTAATCGGCTTATAGCTTCAATGGCAAAAATTCCAATTACTGGATAAATTGTGTAAAATAAGAAATCGATTACGTCAACGCCTGTATGAGACATACAATATGAAAATAAAGTAGGTATAATTTTTATCTAATCTTCCCAGTGAACTTTAGTTGCAACGTTTTTGGCAATTAAGGCCTGGGCATTTTCATATGGAATTGTAGCTATGTCTTCAGTTTTGAAAGGACCGTATTTTTCAAGATCAGCACCTACAATTTCGTCTATGTTGTTAAGAAATCTAATGACTATTTTCTTGGTTTTATGATTTTGAGCTAATGATTCAAGGAATTTTGATTTGCCATTAATTGTTGCAGAAAGAATCATTTCTATTCTTTCTCTTTTTTCCTCTTGTGAATCCAAGATGAATTTTTCTTCATCTAGAAGATATCCAATTTCCAAATCGGAAGATTCCAAGATTTTATCGAGTCGAATATTTATCAATAATGAGGTTAGTTCAGTTGCCATTTCTATCATAGTATCTTTGATTTTACTTTCTACACCATCAAATTCTTGTTTTCTTAAATTTCCGATGAAATCAGAGAGATTTCTGTAAAAAAGTGGATCAATTTCTAAAATAGAATCATTTTCAGTTTCTCGTAAAACTATATGGTGTAAAGAATTGATATCAATTTGATTTGATTCAGACATTTCTTAGCTAATCCTTAAATGCTGGATGTATTTGTGTTTGATTGAAGTACAAAATTGCCCT
>JAOTZM010000023.1 GCA_029861345.1 Candidatus Nitrosopumilus sp. | reverse complement strand
TTTTTTGCAAAATCAGCAAAGAGTACAGAACGTTTTTCCTTGATTTTTAAAAGTAACATTTGCAAATCCCATGATTCATCCTGAATTATCTGCAGTTTATCATATTGGAGAAGTTTTTTTGATTGAGTTTCAGACAAGGATGCATGATGAATAACTAAAAATTTGTCCCCAGATTTGACAATTTTTTTTGGTTTAGATTTCCCATCAAAAACAACAACATCATATCCACATGAATCAAAACAACAATCAGAAATTCTACAACCTCCCAAACCAACTGGAAAACTAGACAATCCAAGTTGTTCAATAATTTTTTTCAAATCCATGTAATTTGATAACTTTAAATTTTCTATAAAGGAACCAACTCACAAATTTTTACAAATTCATGTAAAGTCAAAACATTTCCTTTAAATTGAGATTGAGTTTGTTTTTCATCAAGCTCCTATAGTGTAGTCCGGTTAAGCATACTGCCCTCTCAAGGCAGTGACTCGGGTTCAAATCCCGATGGGAGCATCCTAACACTTGCGCCCATGCCCTGTCAAAATCAGGGTCGCTTAAATGAAAATCGTGGTTGGGAGATTAGAAGATGATCTCACCAAACTCAGAAATCCCAGAAGATGGAATACACAACTATTCAAGGCAAGTAATGTGCTGCAAAAAACGGCTCGAAAAAACAGAGCAGGGAGATGTGGGAATCAGTTTTCTCGAAAAACTGCACCTCAATGGGTTAGAGGATGGACGAATCATAGTATATGGTGCACGCCTGTCACTCATACTGAGTCTGTTTAACAGCAAGGGAGTCAAAATTGCAAAAGCAACTAAGGAAGATTGTGAAAAGATTCTTTTTGCAATACTAAACACAAAGACAAACAAAGGAAGGCACTATAGCGGTGAGAGCAAGTGTGCCTTTGCGCTGGCTCTCCTACGCCTAGTCCACCATGCAAAGACTGGAGAGATTGGCAATAGAGAAGAGGGGTATGTGGAGGAGGTCTCCTGGATTAAACCAAGTAGATTCAGAAACAGAGACGATGAAATCGAGATACTACCTGAAGATCTTCTCACTCCAAAGGAGCTTTATGGAATAATTGCCAAGTCAAGAAATGAAAAAGAAAAGGCAATGCTTTGGGTAATGTTTGAAGGCGCATTTAGGCCAGGAGAATTGCTAAACCTTCGTGTAGGCGGAATAGAGTTCAAAGACAACTATATCCTAGTCAGCACAATAGGAAAGACTGGAAAAAAGCGAGTCCCACTTGTTTATTCATTCAAGCCTTTGCTTGAGTGGCTTGCAAAGCATCCACAAAGAGATGAGCCAAAAGCGTATCTTTGGTACTCGCACAGCTCAAAACAGAAAAGAGCATCGTATAGGTATCTCAGAAAGATACTAAAACGCTGTGCAAAAGACGCCGCAATCAAAAAAAGAGTGTGGAATTATTTGATTAGACACACTCAGCTTACGATGCTTGCAAAAAAACTCTCAGACCAGACCCTTTGTGTATTTGGTAACTGGTCTAAAGGCTCAAGGATGCCTGCAAGATATGTTCATCTGTCTGGCAAGGACGTTGAAGATGCGCTGTTAGAACTTCATGGAATAAAGCCCAAAAATGAGAATGAGACAAATGTAAAGCTCAAGACATGCCCTAGGTGTGCAGAGCAAAACACTCCAGACTCACATAGATGCTCCAGCTGTGGATTCATACTAGATGAGCAACTTCTTGCAAATACAGCAGAATCAGATTATACCGTACTACAAGACATGCTAATGAGACTACAAAGACTTGAAAAATCCGGAGACAGCATAGGGACTAGTTTGGATGACATCTTAAAGCAGAAACCTGTTGTTTTCTCAACAGGCGATACTTCCACATAACTTCTTTTTTTCTTTTTTTACTCACGAATTTTTATCTCATCTGTTATTTGTTTTAGTAATTTTTGGTATTCCTCATAATCTTGTTTTAGTTGTAATAGTTGGGATTTTGGCACCAGGATATATTCTTCTTGCATACCACAAAATCAACAGTTTACTTAAAACCAGTCTTGACTCAGATCGAACCAATTTTTCATAAAACAATTTTAATTTAATTTCAAATGAGTGAAGATTCCATGATAGGATTATGTCATAAATGTCACTCATCAGGGATTTCTCAGATAGTAGATGAAGAAACCTCTGATACCATATGTGATAATTGTAGAAAATAAAATGACAATGCACACTACAGGACAAATACACGCTTAGATTCTTTTTACTTGTTGTAATATCATCAATCGATGCCTTGACACCGTTCCTTTGGGTTTTGTTCTAAGAACGTATCCGCAACATGGACAGTGCTTACCATCCCAGTTTATGAAAATTGTACAGACTGAGCATCTTTTCTGACCTCTCTCATATCTACTGTTTATCCCAAATGGTTTGTTTGCCCTATATCTGGCACATATCCCCTTGCAGACCATTTGAAAAAGTGTAGGCAAACACTATAAAATGATTCAGATTCCAAGCGTATCCTTGAGGTATGCAAGCAAGCTAAGCAATGCTGCAAACGAGACTATGCCAAAGCCTATCGGACTAAGCATTATGATTGCATCTCAGAATATCTACTTAATCACAATTCTGAACTAATGTTGACTAAGATCGAACCAAAAGTAAATTCAATAATTCTAATCATGCCTATTTGGTATCACAGTTCCATGAGAGGGATGTGTCATAGGTGTTATTCATCTGGAGTATCCATTGCGTTGGATGAAGAGTCATTTGAGGCAGTTTGTGATAAATGCAGTGATAATTCCAACAAGAAAAAATAGAATCATCAGAATTATTTTAATACCAAAAGATAGACATGCCAGAAAAAGTCTTTACAAGTTTCAGAAGCAAATAAGATTGTAAATAACCCCCAATCTGTTTGAATCTCTTGGTAAGATAAATGGAGTTAAATTTTATTTAGAACAACTCAGAAAATAATTTTATGGCTCTGATTTTATCTTGACACTTTTTCCAGAAATCACAAATTTTAACCTGTCTGGTTCTCCCAGAAATTCCAGTATTGGTTTTGGAATGTTGCATTGGCTTCCCCTTGCATCATTGTAATTAACAGAGACTATGAACTCTTTTGCATCTTTTTTCCATTTTGTCATTTTCCTAAATGTAAGGCCATTTATCAATTATATAATCCACGTGGTTAATAGTAATCATTATAAATAACCACGTGGTTATAATAGTAGAAACAAGATGAAAAGATCATTGTCTTTTTATGCAATTGGATGGTATTACGTATGAGTAAATTGATGAATCAGACTAGTCAAGATGAAATCAGGGGAAAATATATCCAAAGATTTCAGGAGATGTTAAGTGAGTATAATGACAAATTATCTAAATCAGAAAACCCTGAGGAGACATCCAAATTCAAGCAAAACATTACGGGTCTTGAGAAAAGTATAGAATGTGCCAAAGTATTACCAGTTGTAAGAGACCCCAGAGTTCCTAAAAACATTCCAGATCATAGCGTTTGGAATGATAGTTGGTATGATGAAGAAAGAAAGGTGTATGTAACTTTGAATGAATATTTTATGCAAGGAGAAGATGCATGGTTTCGCCCTCATCAAAAACAATACACACAAGAAACTGGGATTGAAGCTGTAATTATTCTGCCCAAACAAATTGAATTTAGGTTTGGATATCCAGTTATGTTTCAGAAGGATAGTAATGAAAAACCAACATGGTATTTACTCTCTACATTGACTGAAGACATGCTCACAAAAGAAATTGTTAAAGCTAAATTCAATCCCATCTTAGATGAAAATTCTGCATTATATAGAACAAAATCAGAATCTTGGATTGATGTATTGGATGATCATCTTACAGAAAGAGAATATATCTTAGCATGTGAAGTAATGCCATATTTGGTAAAAACACCAATGGAAGTACTCAAGGCTGTCTCAGGTAGACCATATGACCAAAAGTTGTATCAACAGCAGATGTTTGAGATAAACCAACAACAAAAATAATTTTTTCTAGTACACTCCAAACTATTCAACATGATCATGTTTTGAAATATCAGAGATTGAGGATACAAGATAGTTGTGCTGTGTGACACAAATGCATTTTTTCATTATTATTTTTGTATTAATTATAGAATTCTAACAAACAATAATCCTAGATAAATCCTCTAATATTTGAATTCGTATCGGATTTCTTGTTTGCAATCTTGCCTGCATCCATCATGTTAACAGCAGTGATGGGATGTTTACCAGCTTGCTCCAACAATCTAGCATCTGCATGCTGCTGAACATTTGGCATCAAATGATTAAAACCAGGAATGTTCTTGTGTTGTGCCATTAGATATTCTTGTTGCAACTCAGAAGTATCTTGTATGTGCATGCCCCTGTCAATTGATTCCATGTTATCTAACGAATCACCTGGATTCATCATCATTGCTGCAGGTACTCCACTCTCAGGCATCATTACAGCACTTGTGACTACTGGAATAGGTACAGGATCCATCGCACTCATGTTATTTCCAATAAGATTGATGTTGTGGTTTACTGCTGCTGTCTGACCAATTTCTGCTGCCTTTAGGTTTCCAGATTGTAAAATGTCATGTGCAATTGGCCTGCCAACCTGTGGAATGTGCATTGCATTAGTTACTGCCTGCACTCCACCAGCAGACAGTCCAGTCAATCCACCTGTAAATCCCGCTTTGGTATATGCCTTGAATTTATCGCCATATGACATGGGCTGTGACATATCCATATTCATCGAGTTTGGTGGAACAGTAACACCAGAGGTCATCTTTCCAATTTCACTTGATGGGACAGAGATGTTCTTTCCACTGCCAAATGCATTTGTTACAGTTCCGGCTGCACCCATTCCTGCCATAGTCATTGCAGCCCCTGACATCTGGTTTGATGCATTTTGAATTCCACTTAATGCACCTTGTCCTGCCACTGCACCCACTATGCTGCCAGCAGTAATTGCAGTAGTTACCATCTGTCCAACTTGTGTTGTAATCTGTCCTAAGATAGGTGCCAGCATTACTGGAAAGAACACTGCCAAAAATCCAATTGCCAAGGATGCAAACCAGTCCTGCATTGCTGGCAATTCAGTGGAATCAAGGTAGGCCAATCCGGTAGTCAATACAAGTGCTGAAAATATTGGGGCAATAGAGAGACCTACCAGGTTGTTTACTAGCATGTCCTTGACTTTTCTAAAAAATGGAATCAATCCCAATGTCAATATCAAGGGAATTGCCATTGCAAGAATTATTGTTAACAATATGCGAATTGTGGATATGATAAACATCATTGCAGTCATGAACATGACGGCAAAACCCTTGAACAAACCAAGAAACACATCCTTTAGCAGACCCTGTCCAAATGTACCAGGATCTGACAAAGCCTCACCCCATGCATCCAAGTCCAGTGCGTCAGGTGGGACAACACTTCCCATAGTATTCCAAAGCAATGCAGTCCTGTCAGATGGCGCAACACCAGAGTCAAACGGATCCAGCAAAAACAATGAAAAGTTCTCAATGATTATTGCGTAAACATCCCACACATAGGGAAATACCAAAAAAAATGGCAAGAACAGCATAATTTTGCCTAACAGCTTGATTGCAGTACCAGGATGAATTATCTTGATTGACTCAAAGAGATAGCCAAACACTGCTGCTATTCCGATAAACACAAGGACTGTTGCAGATATTCCAACTAGCAGCCAGTACAGGTCAACTCTCTCGTTTGTCTGAGGGTTTCCATCACCATCAAGTATCATCTCGCCAGTTGTATCATCATAGTCATAAAATGTCGGCATGTCAGTGATTAATGCAGGGACCAACGGACCACCAACTGCCACAAAGACCTGGGATATGCCAATCAATGCTGCAAATATCAGTAAGCCAATTCCAAGCATCAATGGAATTGTAAATACAAAGCCCGGATGAGATGATTTTAGATTAAATTTATGAAATAGCGATAATTTCTTTTTTGATGTCAACACATTATGGAATGGAGATTTCATTTAAGGGAAGGATTGTGGATAAAGGGTTCAAATTTGATTGGGAGTACAACGGGTATGGAGATATAGTTAATGAGTGAAATAAAAGACCCACTTGGAATAGTTTTTTAATTATCTATTGTCAGAGTGGATAGTTAATAGTAGTGTGGAAATATCTAATGTTTTATTATTCTGATAATCACGTTTTCATTTTCCTCTAAATTACTGCGAAACTGATCTTGATCACGTATATTCCCTAAATCATATATGACAAAAATTAGGTTAGAATATTTTGTTTTATATGCAACAATATCTGCATTTATTTCGTCAATAATTTCTTTTTCCTTTGCAGAAGAATTACAAAATTTTACTTCTATTGCGGTACTAATTCGATTGAACACAAAATCAGGTATGTAGGTTTTACTAGAATAAGTAATTCTTTCTTTTTCTCTACTATAATCGGAATCTAATCCTGCTCCGATGAATAAGTTTTCTAAAGATTCTTGAATTGCTTTTTCATTTTGAGGCACATTTCTAACAAGTTTCCTCAGTTGATTTTCAATCAGATTAATAACTTTAACAATTTCACTAGACTCTTTAGGAGTATCTTTGCCCTGATAGACGTTTTCAATTCCCTTCAAGTTTATTTGTTCAATTCCTGATTGTAGAAGACCTCTAGCAATTTCTAAATCATCTAAATATCCTTTGTGCATCCATTGTTCTAATTCATCCTGTGGTTCAAATCCACGCGTTATGTAACTTCCTTGAGCTTGCCATTTCAATCCAGCAAAGGTTATAAAAATTCTAGAATTTCTTCCAAAGACATCTTCTAGGAAATAAAGTGCATCTGATACCCATTTTGTATGTGCAGCTGAGAATCTATTACTTTGGTGCAATTGATCGATTTTAGAAATTTTTTCTTCCAATGATTTTATTGCTGATTTTTTTTCTATCATGTAAGCTATTTGGAATTATTATTATGAACTAAAAAGGTATTATTGATTAGTTTAACAAGAAAATGATTATTCATGGTACCACAAAAGAACAAATCTATCCAAAATAAGTTAATTAAATTGCAGATTGCATATTTTCTTTGTTGACTGCCCAAACATTCCCTACAATCACAGTTTTTACTGGCATAAGTGGGATCGATAAAAAAGATTTCCTGAAAAAACTCATAAAAAAATCCAAAATGGATAAAAAAGTACTTCTGATCAATTTTGAAGATGAATTAATCAAAGAAGAACGAGGATTAAAGAAACCTATTCCAAATATACCTACATTTCTAAATAGCACAAACGGTGCTCTGAAACTTCAGATATTTTCTAGTAATTTTAGCTGGATTGCTAAAAAGATCCGAGAACGTAAATCATCAATTTCTGAGATTTTTCTAAATATGCACCTAAGTTATTACAAAAATAGTGAATATTATCCTCCATTCATTCCATTATTTTTTAAAGAAATTTTTGCATTACTACCAGATTCCAAAATTAGAATAATTACTCTAATAGATGACATATTTGTAATATGGAAAAAAATTATTGATAGAGAAAATACTTCTGGATACACCAATACCAAACTCAATTTAAAAGAAATTCTTGCATGGAGATCCTTAGAATTTTTACATGGTGAAGCATTAAAAGAGCATATCAATATTTCAGATGAAGGTAGTCAACGTGCTACCCATTTGATGTTATCTATAAGACACCCACATGAAACATTTCATAATTTAATTTTCAAAAAATCTGATTTTAGAATTTATCTATCATATCATATTTCAGAATCTAGAAAGACTTCTCAAGGAATTAATGAAATAAATGAATTTAGAAAATTAATGCATTCTTTTGGAAAAAAACACCAAGCAGTAATCTATGATCCTGTTGCAATTGATGAACTAGCAATGGTTTTTGCATTGAAAAATTCACGTAGTAAAAATAAGAAAATTCAGACTCTAACTTTGAGAGAAAATGATAGATGGCCATTAGACATAGGTAATCTAAATACAAAGAAAATCAAATGGCCGATCAAAATACCTGTAATTGAAATTGAACAAGTTGGAGATGATATCAATAATCAAATAAAATCACGTGATTATACATTGGTGGATACTGCAACTCATCTTGCAGTATATAGACCATATTTCAACGGAAAATTATCCAAAGGAGTAGATGCAGAAGTAAAAAGAGCAAATGATAATTTTAGTGATGTTATTGTGTATCATCCAAAAGAAGATCAAATAAAGGAAGGAGATACCACTCATCCTTTCGGGGATACCATAACCATGTTTGAAGATAAAAAAGAATTCATCGAGCATTTACAAAAGTTGATCAAGCAACACAAGAGAAAGGATAAATGACATGATTGTGTTTAATAGTAAAATGAGTAACTGGGATACAGTTCTTCTAATAATGAGCAATGTAAGAGATATTCAATTAGATCACTTTAATGATCGAATGTATTTTCAAAAATTAGGATATTTGGTTCAACAAATTCATCATGAAAACTCGTATGATTTTTCATGGTATGTACGAGGCCCATATTCGTCTGCATTAGCTTCATCATTATTTCTACATGAGGAGAAGGGAACATACAAGAAGTCCTCTAAGCTTTCAGAATCCGAAATAGAGACCAAGAATAAGATTTCAGAACTGTTGGGAAAACAGATCAAAAATCCTTACTCTTTGGAACTTTATGCCTCTCTTTGGTACTTGATGTCAGGAAAAAGAATCTCTGCTAAAGAAAATGATGAAATTATCAGAATTATGCGTAAAGAAAAACCTCATTTTCAATTAAAAGATATTGAACATGCTTTAGAAAAAATTTCTAAATTTAGACAAAAATATTCTATTTGACAAGTCAACCTATATTTTGAAATTTTAGAATTACTGGATTTTCAATAAAATTTTCTCATTAATTTTAGGAGTTTTTCCTTCCACCAAATTCTTCTGAATATACCATAATAGGGATTTGTTAATTCCTAATTGTTTTCTTTCATCAAGAGTCATATTCAGAATCTTTTCTTTTAATTCTAAATTATTATTTCGTTCAACCTTCATCTTTGGAATATTAAATTCAAATTCTTTTCATAACTTCAATGGAGTCGTATCAAACATCTCTTTTTCCTGTGCAGTGGGTTCAAACTTTGCATGAATGCGATGATTCCTTGTCAGAAACAATGCATGGCCACGGTTAAATGATTTCAGCTTGGAAGTTTCCTGGTCTGACAAATTCAACACCTTTCTTGCAGTCTCTGCAGCTTGCTCTTCTAGTCCCAAGATTATCTTGGTCTCCATGTTGTCAATTATTTTGCCGATTCCTGACTCATCTTCCTTTGAGATATCCTCTATTCTCTGAGATATGAAGATAAAGTTGATGTTGAGTTTTCTTCCCATCCTCACAATCATGTTGACATACTTTGCAGCACCTGGCATCTTGAATAGCATCCATGCCTCATCTATAACCAAAATCTTTCGTGTCTTTACTGGCAGTTTGGTACATGTCTTGAATATCTTGTTTAGCAGCAAAATCAATATCATGGCTTCAGAATCATTTCCGGTTGCACTATCCATTGATATGATGATTTTATCAGAATCATTTAGCTTGGGTTCACCCAGAATGATTCTGGATAGTGGACCATCCATGAGATGATCTAGGTATTTGCGGTGGGTCTTTGGCAGTTTTTTGTAAAACTCTTCCATGTTTTTTGCCTTGTCACAGTACTTTTGGAACTGTATCTTTGTGGTGTCAGGTGCACTTGTCATCTCTGCTAGGATGTCTGCTGCATCCTGTGATTCCAGCAAGACGAACGGATCCAAGCCTAGTTTCTCACCACTCTTTGTGATGTTGAGATTATCCATCCCAAGAAATGAAGATATTGCACCATACTCCCCCATCGGGTCAATCACATAGATGTGCGAGTCTGGAAACTTTTGATGTAGTCTGTTTAGCAGAATCTTCACGGTAAATGATTTACCTGAACCAGACTTTCCAATGACTGCAATGTTGTAGTTTATTCTCTTTGCAATGTCAAAAATAACAGGGCCTCTTGATATCATGTTGATTCCCAATGGTATGCCATTTGGAATCTCCAGCATGTCAGAGGATGCAAAAGAATACAAAATAGCACAAGACCCACGGTCAAGTGTTAGTTTCTTGCCATATCCTTCCAGAATCATTGCAGCCTGTTTTGCTGAAACGGATCCAAACGAACCGCCATGTCTTTTTACCTGCTTTTTGAATGACTTTGTCATTTCATGTAACTTTTTTTTGTCTTGTGCAGCAATGGTGCAGTTTATGATGCACTCGTAGAGTCCGGTCTCTTCTCTTCTCAGGGAATTTTCAGTGTCATCAGCTCTCTTGTATAGTTCTGCAGTAGAACGATCCTTTTTGGAATCATCATAGATGATATTTTTGAATCTGATCATTCTTGTTATGGATTCATCTTTTGGAACAGGGTTAATCCATATCTGGATTTGGGAGCATGTCTGAAATATTTGCGTAATCCATGCATAGGGTAAGGATGCAGGTAATCCATGCAAGGCAAAGCACTTTGCATAAACTACATGAGATGATTCTTCTAAAGCAGATAATAACGATAGTTGTTCATCTGTAGTTTTGCCAGTTACAGAATCATCACCTGTCAAATGGATGGTTTGAATTTCCATCATGCTCAAGTTTTCTTTAATTATTTTGTGGCGTGGTGGCCTGTCACCTGAGATGTATTCCACCTTGATTTGATCAAGCATGTCCCCCAATGGCTGGTGCGATTCCAGGTGAACCTGCATTACTGGCATTTCCAATATTTGTCCTTCAACAGTAATTGCTACCATTCTTCTGGACATCGTGATTTTGACTCTATCCTCTATTATTCGCAAGATATCGAAGAATTGGCCCAGTTTTTGTGCCTGGTTTTCCTCAGATAAATTGACAAAGTTGGTAGGTATTATACTGTAACTGTACTGGAATTGTAACTTGCCAGTCTTTGGTTTATCTTGAGTGTTTTTTTGCTTGTTTTTCCCAGAAAGGATTGAAATCGACTTCACAATTATAGAATGCTGAATTTGATAAAAGAAGAAAAAAGATAGAAGAAATAATTATCTTCTACGCTTTGCTGTAGCTGTTCTTCGTTTTGCTGCAGTAGTAGTTTTTCTTTTTGCAGTAGCGGTTCTCTTTTTGGATGCGGCATTCCGTTTTCTAGTAGCTGCTGATTTTTTTGCTGCTAGACTACGTTTTCTTGCTGCTGCAGAAGAAGATGTTGCAGTTTTACGCTTTGCAGTTGTTTTTCTTTTTGCAGTAGTGGTACTACGTTTTTTTGCTGCAAGCGAACGTTTTCTTTTGGCAGCTGCCTTTACTTTAGCTTCTACCTTTATCTTTTCATTTCGTTTTCTTGTACGTGCAGCTTTTTTTGCAGCTTCACTACGTTTAGCTTTTGATATTGCCATTGTATTTTTACAAGGATGTTATGTCTTATGTGGTACTAGTCATGATTAGTTGTTTTGAATGATTATTTTCTTGACAAGAATTTACAAACAAATTGTATTGTACATAAAACAATTACTATGAAATTGCATCAATATTGATTTAGATCTTTTTGCTGTTGGATTGTTGGAATGGTTTTTCTGTTGGAACGATATGCCATCAAATGAATTAAACCAATAATTCCTGCAAGAATTGCAGAAGTCTGGTAATCAAAAAATAACTTTACACCAAAGTCACGTGGAAACATCAATGATGGAATCAACATAACAAATGAGATTTCAATGATTAATTGAATCAAAACTGCAACAGATGGCCTGTACCTTGCATAAAGATTCCTGAAAATAATGTTGGATTCATGCAGTACAATCAATCTTTTAATCGATAAAGTAATTCTCATATCCATCATCACAGATACGATCCAAAATCCATACAACGGCAATGTAATGCCAAAGAGAGGCAGATCAGGTCTGTCAAATATCCAGATGTAAAAAAATAGAGGGCAGAGCAGTAGAGAGTAAAAAAGCATTGCCATAACAGTTTTCCTTTGTGGCAATCTTTTCTTGCTCATTTTGCTGCTCTAGTTGTTTTTGGCAAGTACAGTTGCACCTGCGTTTTTGCTCTCAGAAGTCTCAAATGGAATTGCAAGTATCCTGTATTGGACGCCCTTGTAGGCACCAAAGCCGATAAAGGCCAAACCAATCAATACAAGCAACAGACTGTATCCGTCACCGATTATGGTCTTGACTGCATCAGTCAGAAATACAGAGGTATCACCACAATGATTGGCAGTTATCCCGCCAAGCAGGCTGCCATCTACAACACAAAGTTCGGCTATGTTGAGGCCCAACACGTCAGGCACTACTGTTGCAACTATAATCACTGCAATTAGTGCCACTGCAAGCTTTGCAATAAAGCCGCCAAAGGACTCGCCTTCCTTTAGATCTCCTGATCTACTCTTTAGCATTACTATATCATATTTGATTTGATAAAAGCAAGAAATTTCTATGCAATCTAGTGGAAAAATTGTGTTTTGTTTTTTAGCGGAAGGATCAAATAATATTCATAATACTTGTTGATATGAAATTAATGTTCTGCCAATATTAATGGCCGCTGCCTCAAAAAAGAAAACAACAGCAAAATCTACAAAGAAGAAATCCAAAAAATGATACACTAAACTAATTTCTTCTTTTCTTTTTATTTCTTGAATTTACTTGTCTGCAATTACTTGAATGTCATATTTTGAAGACTCGTCCAATAGGACGGACATGGAATTATTTTTAAATATTATTTTGTCTGATTCTAGTTTTTTGCCATTAATCAGAACAGTTACACATTTCTGCATAAAGTCTGATTGTATTTGGTCAGAGGAGTAATCCTTTTTTACAGTTGTCAGTGAGTTCAGTAATTTATCTATTGAATTATTTTTTGTGTTACTTTTTGTTTTGGCTGGAGTAATGTTTAACATGTTTTCTGGTGTCAGCTCAATTCTGATGGAATGATTTTTCTCAATGACATCATTATTGGAATCTTGTTTTAAAATAGACTTGTTTTCAGTAGATTTGTTTTTGTACAACGACTCTAGCTGTGAGATAACTTTGGAGATTATGTTGTTGTTTGTTTGTATTTCAGAATTTTGAATGTTGTTATCATCAATTGTTTTTACTTCCTGCTCTTTGGGGTTTGTTTTTTTCTTTTGCATGTATTCTGGCTTCTTTGAAAGAGATGTTCCTCTGATCAGGAACATGATGGTACTTTTTATCATCTGGTCAGGTGTCATTATCTTGGTGTTTGGCATGCCAATTCCTAAAAACATGGCAAAGATTATGGCTGCAATCCAAAAGTTATCAGTAATGGAATAGGCTGCAAACACGCTCAGTATACCCACTATCAGCACTCCCAGCTGCCTCAGTGAAACCTTGCCAATTGGCAATGACAAGGCCTTTTGGTGTAAGATGGAGTCATTTTCAAATGCCACTAGTTCCACGTGTCTCATCAATTATTCTCTAAAAATAGAACGGTCTTTTGCATAAAAGGAAAATAATTTTAGGAGTCTTTGTCTAAAGAATTGATTTTGAGAGTTACACTGTCATCAAAGTGAACTGTCTTGATGACAGATGAACTCTTGTTTTTACCGAGTAGTTTTAGATTATTGTTTGAATTTCTAAATTTCTTATAGTAAACAAATCCTCCTGTCAAAATAATCAACAACACAAGACCAAGCAAACTAGCAGACGAATTGTTATCTCGAATAGCATTATTGTCTAACTTGATGACACTTTCATCAACTTCAATGTCAGAGTTTTCTACAATATCATCTGATACCTCTTCAATAACTTTATGGTCATCATCAATTACCACAGGATCATCTTCTATATCATCACTAGAAACTTCTTCAACTAGAACATCATCAATTATTGAATCAATGACATCATCAACAGATTCATTTGGAATAGTATCATGATCAATTGAAGTGTCATCATCTTTCACTGTATTGTTTTCATCAATTACAACATCTTCTATACTCATTCCACTTGATGAAATAAATGATATTAGTTCAAACTCATATTCCTTGAATGGTTGCATTACATGAGCTGGACTGTACAGTATTCCTGATAGTGGAAATGGAAATGATGGAGAAATAAGATAAGAGTTTGTCACGTTGTTTGTATCCTCTTTTTGTAAGTCATGATTAATGATGTCAATCTCATAGCCAACTCTAAAGACATCAAGTGTTTTACCTATTGGAATTATTTTGTTTTGGGAATAGTCTATTTTATTTTGAATTGTGGAAAACTGCACATCACCACTCAAGACTTGTATGTATGGGTTGTTTTGCATTGTATCATGGTATTCAGTAACTTTGCCCCACTTGATGCCAGGTTGCAATAGTTTAGGCTCTGATGCAGTATATTTGAATACAGAAAATATGGTATCCTCAAGAGAATCTGCATATCTTATGGTGTCTGGATGAATCGTATCAGCAGAACTGACCTCAAAGGAACCAGAATCAATGTGAAACACTGAACGTCTGGCAGTATCCATGCCTAAAACATCACTAATTGACGCCTGAACCACCCAAAGGTTACGATTAATCTGGTTTTCATCAGAGTTTAGCAAATTTACAAAATCAAGTTTTATCAAATAGCACATACTGGAATTGTGCCCTTTGTCTTGTGTAAAGTAATGATAGTTTTCTGCAAAATGATTCAGGATTGCTTGCGGATCACAAATCTTGTAAGTAAAAGAATCACCAACAGACAGGTTCTCTCCAAGCTGCCACAGATTATCTTTCTGTAGTAAAATTTGTTCATTGTACCATGACAAAGCATAAGCATTTGGAATTATTACATCAATGATCAGTCCAGCTGTAGCTGCAACAATTACAAACAGTAAGAGGTATGCCTTTGTCCTTTTCACAAAGATGTGATCGTCGTTTGTTTAAAAGTAAAAAAGAAAAGGGGAATTTAGTTAAGAATTGATGCCTCTATTTTTTGTATAGGATGCTTGAATAGATCGTGGTGGATGGTAGCTGTTTGCTCTTGAGTAAAGGTGAGTGCACATCTGTAGCATTTCCAAGTGGTGGTTATCTGCAATGATTTTGTGTTGTTCTTCAAGATATAACATTAACGTATGAATCATAACTAATCAAAGGCCAAGTGTAATTTTGACAATATTACATGATTACCATTGTTCTATATTCTAGTTTTGCTAAAATTGGTAATCCGTCCACCTGGAGCTGTCACCAAGATACAAGCGCTGGTTTTTGGTCTTAAGCTCCAATATCATGATTTTCTTTTTGCAGTCAAAATGCAAAACAATTTGATTCTTATCATTCCAACCTAGTCTTTTGAGAAATCATCTGGAATGTTGACTCTGGGTTGAATATACTGTCTTATTTTTTTCTAAGATATGTTCTGCGTTGTAGTTTGACTCATTTCACGAATATGAGATATTGATTATTTCAAAAGATAGAAACGGCAGAATAAGGAAAACAAGAAGATCAGGTTACCTTGTGAACATAGGGTCTGATTTTATAGACTATATTTTGCAGGCCTGATTCTATCTCATCGGCAGGTTTCTTGCCAATCTGGTCAATCACACCTACAAAATCATTTATGATCTCATCTTTGGTTGATGTTTTCATTAAAGTTACATTACGCGATTCATGCCTAAAAGTATCACTATTGAAGTATTCTTATGCCTGTAATGGAAAATAATTTCAGTTTTATTATATATGACAGACTAGCCATCTCTGTCGACAGAGTATAAACTCCTAACCCTGGTGATAATGTCTGCAAGTTTGTTGTTTATCTCGTCTGCTGTGTCATCATCAATATGCAGCACTAATTCTTTAAAGTCCTGAATTATCTTCTCCTTGACTTCCAAGAAAATTACATGTTGTTACAGTACTGATAAACCTTTAGTGTTTTTTTGATCATGATGTCATCAGTTTCTTTCTCCAGGATCCATGATAACATATAATCTGCTCCTTAGAAAATCTCTCAAACGTTAAATTGAATTTTAGTTGTGTTTACCGTTTTTGTCCCAATATTTCTTGACAATAAAGTACACTGCAAGAATTACCAACAAAAACGCAAGAACTATGATTATCCATGATTCCAGCACACCATCAAATACCAGATGCTCCAGGTCTTTTGGTGGAGGGTTTAGCAGTGTCTCATCAATCTCATCTAAGGTTGCAGTGGAGATGCCATTCCAAATGTTTGTTGCAGTGATGTCAAGATGCTCTAGATGGTATTCTTGCGGTACTGCAATGACACAGGTGCTTGGAGATTCAGTGTTAAAGCACTCTGGCAGATCATCTTCAGCAAATATGACATCATTGATTTGTAAAGTAACAATGCCACCAAAGTTTGGATCATACTCAAATAATAACACACGAAGATTTGCAGGATCTCTTTTGATGTTCAATGTGTTGTCTGCATCCATGTTTATCTGATATGTGTAATCAATGGAGAAATCATACCATGTGTTATCAAATACATTGATTACAGGATCATCTGCACCATTGCTTGCAGTAATGATGACATGAAATGGTGACAGTGCATCAAGGCCAGTAGTTAGCGGTATTGGCAGCCTTGCACTCTCAGAGTCCAGCAGATACTTGTCAGACACGTCAATTACGTCATCGTTTGCAAAGGTCTGAGATGCAATGGTGCCATACTCTGTAAAGTATGAAGCAGTCCTTCTTGTCTTCTCTAGTGTTATGCTGCCAAACCCAGATATCGAATTTTCAAATATCGGGTAGATATCATCGTCATTAACTACAACAATTGGGTTGCCGTCAATATCCAGTCCGGTAATTATCTGAGAGAATCCGTCATCTATAGTATCAAAAAATATTTTGTCATACATGTATTTGTCAATGTACTGGGTGCCACTAATGTCAAATCGAGGCTGGACATCAAGTGAAATCTCAACTGAATCATCCCTGTTTTTTGCAGAGTCCACTGCAGTCACATTAATTGTATTGTGAAAGAAACTTTCAGGATACATATATTCACTAAAGGATAGATGCGACACATCATGTCCTGCAAAGTGACTTGACTGTAAGGTGTCAAATACGGTAGCGTTTTCAAATCTTGGAATTTTTTTTGCAGTATCTAACACCACATCATACAAACCAGGATAGTCAAAGAATATCT
>JAOTZM010000100.1 GCA_029861345.1 Candidatus Nitrosopumilus sp. | reverse complement strand
CTTGTAGAAGAGACTATCAATCCAGGAAGACCTCCAGAATTATTTGATGTCAGCATTGATGTTTTATCTGGTGATAATTCAGTAATTATAACTGTAAACTATCCAAAATGTGAAATTACAAATTATGCCCCTTACTCTCAAGAGTTTGTTCTCTTTTACCAGTATTCAGATGCGATTAATGAAGAAATTAGAGATAGAACAATTCTGTATTGTGCTGGTTTGAGTTTACAAGTTTATGATGAAGAGAACCAAAAAATTATTCCAACTGAATTATTGCCCTTTATTCCATCAAAGGATGATAGTGTTCAAGGATATGTAGTTCATTTTTCTGGAGCAGATTTTGATGGAATTTATACAGTTGAAACATTCTCTGATTTTTCACCATCAGTTAATTTTATTGAAACACCTTTTGATGTTATTACTGTTCCTGGAAATCCTTTAGGTGCTAAACCTCAATTCTTTTTAGAATCTCTGCCAAGCAAAGACAAAGAAAACCTTTACAAATATTTTGCAAAATGGGTAAATCCAGGTCAAGCTCCTGAACTAGTTAACGTAAGTGTTGATATGATTACAGGAGATGAAACAATTCTCCAGCGATGGAACTACAAAGACTGTTCTTTTTATGATTATACAATGCATCTTGAGGATAGTCTTTTGAAATATTCCTATACTGGAGAACAATCTCCTGAAATTAGAGATAAAAGTGAATTTACTTGCAATGGAATGAATCTGGAGATTGATGGAGACAAACCCTTAACAAATTTTCCACTAAAATCTATCAAGACTGCTGAAGAAGAATCAATTATCTCTCCAACAATACCTGAATCTACTGAAAGAGCTCAATATTTTGAAATTAGTGTTTTTGGTGGGGAACTTACTCAAGTAAACATATCAGAAAGGCTACTAAAATTTGAACCAATTAAAAGAGATAGAGGACCTCTAACGCCACTAACTCACGATAAACAATACGACTTTGGCTTTGTAGTAGAATCCTTACCACAAAAAGAAAAAACCCCAATTTACGAATTTATTTCCCGTTACGTAAATCCAGGTAAAACTCCTGAACCCTTTGATGTTAACATTGACACAATCAATGGAGACGGGACTATTCTTCATAGATTACAGTATGTTAATTGTGATTCAATAGATTTTTGGTGGTACCTCCAGCAGGCTAACTGGTTCTATCAATTCTCACAAAAAGAACAGGATGAAATTCGTGAAAGATATATCTTTTATTGTGAGGGATTTGGAATTGACTTTCCATAATATCTAAAATCAGAATATTTTTTATTCAATCTTTGTATTTTCTATTAAAAATTTCTCAAATAACCCTTTTTCGCAATAGTTTTCTAATTCAAAGATCATATCAATTTATGAAACATACAGTCCAAGTAAAAATTCCAAACTCCTCTCCAATAATTTTAGAATTAGATGATACTAATTCCCCAAAAACTGTTAATGATTTTATCAAAAAATTACCCTTTACAGTTAATCTGAATGTTTGGGGTGATGAAATCTATACTTCAGAGTCTCCAATTAATCAAACAGAAGAAAATGCAAAGTCCCTTGTTCAAATAAATGATGTTGCATATTGGCCTACTGGAAAAGCAATATGTTTGTTTTATGGCCCTACACCTATTGGGAACCCTGGAGAAATTACTCCTGCATCTCCTGTGAATGTACTTGGAAAAATTATTTCTCCAAATAAAACTATTCTAAATAGTGCAGATGGTAAAAGTACTACTTTTATCTCAAAGTCTTGAATTATTTTTCTTCAATTGGAATTTCTATTATGTCTGATTCAAGGATATATGCTTTGAAATTCTTGTTGATTCCAGAATAAATTATCCATACTACTGGATTGCTGTGCATGAATTTTTTGTCAGTATTTGATGGGTATGCCTCTGAATTAGGGTGTGAATGAAATATTCCTGTTACTTCTAACTTTTTTTCTTCTGCAACATTATAGCCTTCAATTAGTTGTTCGTTTGAAATTGTAAAATTTATTGGTGATTCCTCTGTATTTTTTGTTAAAAACACCTCTGAGACTAGGTTATCTTTTCCAAATAATATGGCACATGATTCATTAGGTTTTTCTTTTTCTGCATGTTCTGCTAGAGTTTTTTTGTCTAATTGAGATAAGATAATTTTCTGCAAATCTATTCTACGTTAACAGTTCCAACCATCCATGGATGAAATGTACAATAGTAATCCTGACTTCCTACAGCAGTAAATGTAAACTCATATTTGTCTCCTGCCGACATCATCTCTGAATCAAACAATCCGTTTGGTCCTCCATCTGGATCCCCTGAAGTAACTGTATGTACTGTGTTGTCAAGATTATCCCAGGTAACTGTGGTGCCAACTTCTATGTCTATTATTTGTGGATCATAATAGATTTGTCCTTCTTCTGGAATCGCTGCTCCTTCTGGCATTATTACTTTGATTCCTTCCTTTGATTCTTCAATAACTAATGTTGCAATCATCCATGGATGTACAATACAAAAATATTCGTATTCTCCAACTTGCAAATCATTTGTATCTAATGTAAAGATGCCACCTGCATCAATTAAACTAGAATCAAATGTTTCTCCAAAGTCTACTGAACTAGTTACTGTATGTGGAACTGAATCTGCATTTGTCCATTCTACTGTATGTCCCTGCGGAACATTTGCAACATCAGGTTCATAATCTGGATTTCCTTCTTCAGCAGAACCTTCAAGAATTTCAATTGCAAATATTGGGCCTGCTGGTGCAACATCTTCTTCAATTGGTTCTTCGACTACAACTTGTTGAGGAATCATGTATGTGTCGGGACTTACAAATCCAAATGCCACCCACACGATAATTCCTGTCGCAGCTGCCATTCCAACAATTGAACCAATAGGTTTTACAAAGTTTGGATGCTTCATTGCTAAATATGCAATAATAATTGCCGGGAATGCAATTGCCATTAAAATTCCTGCTAGCGTGATTACAAAGTTTGATGTATTCATGGTAAATGCATACATTCCAAATCCTAATGCTATTGACAAAATTACCAAAGTTGTTGCCTTGGCTCTATTACTTGTTGAAATACCTCCATCTAAGATTCCTGTGGCTAAGAAGATTAGTCCTATAAACATGGTAAGCCCAGTTAAGGCATGCATGCCATCAATGAAGGTGTGTGCAATACCTGCATATGATATAGTAAGACCAGCCAAGCCTATGGCTGTCAATCCCATTCCTGGCATCATGAGGTCCCAATTACTCATTCAAGATAGCTGACAGGACTGAGATACTTATTCCTTTTGAAATAATATAGATCTAGCAGACGAAGAAATTAAATGGCTTTGGAATAGCATAGAGTGAGATTGGGATTTAAAGAAATAATGGAGATATCCAAGCCCCGCATTGTTGTTCTTCTAGTCATTACTGCAGTTACTTCCATGTATGCAGCAAGTAAACTAGTTGGTGGTGCACCTGAACTTGATTATTGGTCATATTTGCATATAATTATTGCAGGAGCATTGGCATCTGCAGGATCTAGTGCCCTAAATCACTATTATGACAAAGACATTGATCCAAAAATGACGAGAACTAGTACAAGACCTATTCCATCAGGACGAATGGCAGCATCTCATGTTTTGATATATGGCTTGGTTGTAAGCTGTGTGTCTGTAATCTATGGATACTTTGCACTTAACATGGTTTCTGCATTTTTCATTGCAGTTGGAATCTTTTCTTATGTTGTAATTTACACAGTTTGGTTAAAACGTCTAAACACTTCAAATATTGTAATTGGTGGAATTGCTGGCAGTGCAGCAGCTTGGGCTGGATGGGCCGCAGCTACTGGTAGCATGGATTTATTAGGTTTCTTAGTTGGATTCTTGGTTTTTGTTTGGACTCCTTCTCATTTTTGGTGTCTAGCAATGAAAATTAAAGATGAATATGCACGAGCTGAGGTTCCAATGTTACCTGTTGTAATTGGTATGCAAAGAACATCAAAGTATATTCTAGGAAACACAATAATTTTAATTCCTTATTCTTTGATACTTTCATTTATTCCAGATGGGATGGGAATTGTCTACACTGTAATTGCTGCAGTCTCCGGTGGGCTGATGCTTGCATACCACTATAAGCTAACAAAGAATCCGACATCTGAATTTGCTTGGAAAGCATACAAGGTCACTGCTCCATATCTTACGATAATTTTTGTAGCAGTTGCATTAGATGCAGCATTTCATGTTCCTTTAATTTAGTATTTATTTTTCTAAACCTGGAAAACTTGCTTCATAATCTTTTTCCATCATTTCCTGATTTTGTTCTTCAATTTCATCTACTTCTTTCTCAACAACGAATGCTTCTATTCTACGCTCATCTTTTGTAATCCATGCCACTTTGATAAGACCAAGAATTTCTAAATCTAAAAGTAACTTGTTGAATTTATCTTCTGGTAGAGTATACCCTTCTTTTGTTAAAATTTTGTAAAGATCAATATCTGTTAAAGAACCAACTTCTTTGATCTTGTCATATACTGTGTTTCGTATTGGAATTGCCATTTTTATCCGTAGAATGTTTTATCTCCTGCCTTGGGTACAACGTTAGATATACTTTGCCTTATAGTATTGTACCATTGATCAATTTCTTTAGTGATAGAGGGACTAACTTGCTTCAAACTATTTGCAAAGTCTTGACTTGAAATTTTTGATGCATTGTTTCTCATTGCCAGAACAGCTGCTTCTCTACAAAGTGCTGCTAAATCTGCGCCAGTGTAGTTTTGAGTTGCAACTGCAATCTCTTGCAATTTTACATCATTTGCCAGCGGCATCTTTTTTGTTAAAATCTTGATAGTCTCTAATCTCCCTTTTTCATCTGGAGGAGGCACATAAAGAACTAAATCTAATCTTCCTGTTCTTACCAAAGCATTATCCAAAATATCTGGTCTGTTTGTAATTCCAACTACTACAACTCGTGAAGAAGTACCTTCTTCCATTTCTGTTAATAATTGACTAAGAATAGTTTCACCTGCTCCTCCTTCTCCTGATTTATAACGCGCTAGTGAATCTAACTCATCAAAAATTACTACACATGGTGATGATGCTTTTGCCTTTCTGAATATCTCTCTGATGGCTTTTTCTGATTCTCCTAACCATTTTGAAAGAATTTCAGGACCTCTGACTAAGATCATATTTGCACCCGTTTCAGTAGCAAGTGCTCGTCCAAGTAGTGTCTTTCCACATCCTGGAGGTCCATAAATTAAAGCCCCTTTGGGTGGCCTAATGCCCATCTTTGTAAACTTGGTGGGCTCTTTCATTGCTATAATGAGATTATCTGTCAATGTTTTTTTGGTTTCATCTAGTCCTCCGACATCTTTCCACCACACCTTTGGTCTTTCAACATAAAATTCCCTCATTGCTGTAGGAATTACCTCGTGCATAGCATCGTAAAAGTCGATTAGTTTTATTTGCATTGATTGCAGTACTTCTGAAGGGATTTTCTCAGTTTCAAGATCTATCTCTGGGAGATATCTTCTAATGGATTTCATTGCAGCTTCCCTACAGAGTGATTTGATGTCTGCACCCGTATACCCATGTAGTTCTGATGCCAAGTCTTTCAGATCTACATCATCACTTACGGGCATGCCATTTGTATGAATCAAAAGAATCTCAAGTCTTCCATCTTCATTGGGTACAGATATCTCAAATTCTCTATCAAATCTACCTGGTCTTCTAAGGGCCGGGTCAACACTATCGGGTCTATTTGTAGCACCAAGTACGATGACGTTTCCTCTTTCATTAAGACCATCCATTAATGCTAATAATTGAGCAACCACTCTTTTTTCAACATCTCCATAAGCTTCTTCTCTTTTTGGTGCAATTGCGTCAATTTCATCAATAAATATTATACTTGGAGAGTTATCTTTAGCTTCTTTGAAGATATCTCTTAGTTTTGCTTCTGTTTCACCATAGTATTTGTTCATGATCTCTGGACCATTAATAGGAAACATGTTAGCTTCTGATTCACTTGCAAGAACTTTTGCTAGTAATGTTTTTCCACAGCCGGGAGGACCATAAAGTAAAATTCCACTATGTGGCTCAATCCCTAATCTTGAAAATAATTCTGGATGTTTTAATGGAAGCTCCACAATCTCTCTCATTGCTTTAACTTCATGCCTAAGGCCTCC
>JAOTZM010000099.1 GCA_029861345.1 Candidatus Nitrosopumilus sp. | reverse complement strand
TAAATTCATGTCACTAGTTACCACATCTACTTCTGATGGCATTTGCACTGTCAAAATCAATAGACCTGACAAACTTAATGCTATGAATACTGATGTTGCAAAAGAACTAATCAAAACTTTTGAAGAACTCAACCGCGATGATAATGTTAAAGTTATCATTTTAACTGGTGAAGGAGACAAGGCATTTTCTGCTGGTGCAGATATTGAATACATGTCAAAGATCTCTGCAGACGAATCAGTTGATTATGCAAAAACTGGTCAACTTGTTACTGCAACTGTTGAATTAGTAAAACAACCAACTATTGCAGCTATCAATGGTTTTGCTTTAGGTGGAGGCTGCGAACTTGCAATGTCTTGTGATGTTCGAATAGCTGCAGATACTGCAAGAATGGGTCAACCAGAAGTAACAATTGGTATTCCTCCTGGATGGGGTGGAACACAAAGATTGATGAGAATTGTGGGAATAGCAAAAGCCAAAGAAATTGTTTATACTGGCAAAATGGTCAAAGCAGATGAAGCAAAAGAGATAGGTCTTGTTAATCAAGTCGTTCCTCTTGCATCATTACAGGAAGAAGCTTTGAAAATGGCACAACAAATAGCTGGAAACTCTATCATGGGTGTTCAGATGTCTAAAGTTGCAATCAACAAGGGACGAAATGCAGATCTTGATACTGGTCTTGCAGTAGAACTTCTTGCTTGGAGAAATTGCTTTACTCATCCTGATAGAGAAGAACGTATGACCGCATTTGTTAACAAGTCAAAAAAATAACTATTTCCAATTTCCTTTTTATTTTATTAAACTGAAAAATTAGATGATAGAGTTTTCATTCTATTTTACAGTAACTAGTCCTACTCTCCATGGATGAAATGAACAGTAATAGTTGTAAACTCCGGCCTCTTCGAATGTAAACTCAAATCTATCACCAGTATTTAGTGGTGGACTGTTAAACACATCACTCACTTTTCCAAATTCATCTTGACTTTGAATATTATGTGGAACCGAGTCTTCGTTTACCCAAGTAACTGTTGCACCTCGAAAAATTTCTAGATTCAATGGCAAGTAAAATCCACTACCGGACACATCAAAATTTCCATTAGGAATTAGAATCATTGCATCCACAACGATCGGGGCAATCTCTTCTGTACTTTCTATCACTATGACTCCATTATCGATCAAAAACTTGATGGCATTGATAAATTCTGATTCTGAAACAATTCCTTGTCCATACCATAATGCATTGTTTTTAATCCATTCTGGAATTGATTCTGCATTTGCTACATTTGCTGATAATGAAACTAATAGAATTGAAAATACCAGAACTGGAATGAATATTTTTATTGGTAGATGTTTCACACTTGTATATTCCTTTTAGAGATTTAAATGATTATGTAGATTTTTCAAGTTGATTTTTTCATTTTATATATTAGAACACAATAATTTCGTATACTGATTCAATATAAAAAATAAAAAAGTGAAGAGTTATTCTTCCACTATGAATAGACCTATCATACCTGCATCTGCATGACCAACAACATGGCAATGGAATAACCAAATGGCAGGTTTGTCTGGTTTAATAATGAATGATTCAAGTGTTCCTTGTACAAGGGGAAATGTTTGAGAGGTAATCACAGAACCCCTGTCATTTGTACTTGAAAACATTTTATTTCCATGTAGGTGAAATGAATGGATTTGTTCTCCTAGATTTGTAACGTGAAATTCAACTGTTTCTCCAACCTTTGCCTTGTAGACAGGTAATGTGTAATTGAATTGCGCAACAACTCCATCTAGTCCTTGCTCTGCAAAGATTTCTTCAAGAGCTTTTTCTCCACCTGGTACTCCCTTACCATTCATGATAAAGTATGGTGTGGGGCCTTTTTCCATTCTTTCAACGTCGTGACCTATTTCTGACATCACGATTGGAATGTGTCTGTCAATGTATGGTCTTGGAGGATTTCTTTCAATTAGGATTGTACCATAAAGACCTTGCAAAATATGATCTTTTATTCCAAGACCCTCAGATGATGCATGATCATGGAAAAATGTTGTTCCCCAAGTATTTACATTGTATTCATATGTCCATTCGCCACCTGGTGGAATCATTGAACCTACCCCGATTCCTGTAATAACATTGACTGGGGATCCATCGTGTTTAGGATCATAGTCACTCATATGAGCATGGAAACTGTGAGTCACATCATGATTATTGATTACTCTGACTCGTAATAGATCTCCTTGATTTACCATTAGAGTTGGTGCGGGTACTGTTCCGTTGTATGTCCAAGCATGCCAGACAGCATTATCAGATACTTGAATGTCTGTTTGTTCAATTATCAATGTGTATTCCTTAACTGGTTGTTCTTCAGCTTCGGCAACATGTGATTGCACTTCAGATACAATTTGAGGCTGAACATTAGAGACAGTCTGTGTTTCTGTATTTAGATTTGGTAAAAGTTGAATGTTTCCTGTTGCTGCTACAATTAAAAATGCAAGCAAGATTGGCACTACTACCAAACCAAATTTTTTCTGCATGAGCACTTCGATAATATCATTCAATTAAATCAGAAATGGTTTTTTCAAGTTTAGTAATGTAAAGATTGATTCTTATGTAATCCAGTGGTACAATGTTATAATCAAATTTTTCAAGATCTCAATTCTGCAAAGATTTCAGAAAATAATATCCCATTTAACCCATTTTTATAATTAGTATACATTGTCTTGCACTGCAGACTTGTTCATTATATCTAATTTTCACATCATATACTCATGCAAGAATTAATTCAAACCAAAAAAATAATGGATGATGAAAGAAAGCAGGTTATTATGGAAATACTTGCTGATAAATATTGTAAACAAATCCTTCACAATACACTAGAAAAGCCAAAATCTGCAATGGAGATATCTAATGAAAAAAAGATTCCAATTAGTACCGTATATCGAAGATTACAAACTCTCTATGATGCAAAATTACTCGCAATTTCTGGATCTATTAATCAAGATGGAAAAAAATACTTTTTATACAAAAGTAAGGTAAAATCCATCTCTTTACACTGTGACTTGGAAGTTACGACCATTGAAATAGTTCCAAATTTATCTCATGTGAGTTAACCCTAAGAAATTTTTGTTGGGGCAAAAAAAAGATGAAAGAAAACTTGGTTTCAACAAAACGACAGATTCACACACCAAAAAAAGAGTCTACAAGAAGCATTACCTATCGACTTCCAGAGAAACTTGTTAGTGAATTAGAAACTGAAGCAACACAAAAAAGTATTTCTCAAAATGTACTGGTTAAACAAATTCTGGAAAAATATATTCAATGGGATCGATTTGCCAGTAAAATTGGAATGATTCAAGTTCCAAAAGGAATCTTGGAATCATTGGGAGAGGAACTAGATGGAAAAGATATTGATGCAATAATTACATTGATGTTTCCGATTATTAAGGACACTGTTTTATTTATCAAAGGAGGATATGACTTGAAACGATGTATTGAAACATTAGAAGATTACATGCGAGCATCTGGCATGAATTCTGATCATAGAGTTGAAGGAGATATGCATATATTTCTAATTCAACATGATTTGGGAATGAAATGGTCTGTCTTTACTGAACAACTGTTAACTCAAGTTTTTCGTAGCTTCTTACCTGAAAAAGAACTTAAATTTCAAACAACTGATACTACTATAATTTTATCTGTGATGTTGGGCTCTGAGTTTAACGAACATGATTATCACAATTGAAATTCAATAAATCCTTTGAAATATTACTTTTGACAAAATCTTTTTATGAATTCACCTGACCCCATTCAACAAAATACTATAGTAAAACAAATTATGGGTAAATCAGTTGTGTCTGTTGATTCATCCATAACTGCTACTAATGCCGCAAAGATGATGGAAGATACAGGTGTTGGTGCTATTGTAGTTTTAGAAAATAACATGCCTGTTGGAATTGTAACTGATAGAGATTTTGCAATAAAAATTACCGCACATTCTTATCCAATAGATACTCCTGTAAGACGAATTATGTCTTCTCCTCTAATTTCCATTGATCCTGATTCTGATTTGTGGGTTGCATCAGATTTGATGTCTACAAGAAACGTTAGAAAATTACCAGTAATTGATGATGACAAAGTTGTTGGAATGATCACCTCTAGTGATCTAGTCAAACATATAGCAGATCACTAAAAACAAAGCCAAAACATGTTAATTTCTTGAATTCCTAGTGTGTTGGGTGGGAAAAGCTTATTATAATTTGAACCAGCTTTTTTGTATATAATGGCATCTGAACAAACACAAAAAATGATCACAATCACTGCAAAAGCAGCTGAAAAAATCAAAGAATTCATGAAAGAGGAAGCAGAAGCCCCTGAGTACCTTAGGGTATATGTTCAAGGTGGTGGATGTTCTGGTCTATCTTACGGAATGGGGTTTGAAAAAGCACCAGAAGAGGATGACATAGTCATGGAAGAAAATGGAGTAAAATTCCTAGTTGATAGTTACAGTGTTGATCATCTTCAAGGTGCAAACGTAGACTATATTGAAAGCCTAATGGGCTCAGGATTTAAAATCAACAATCCAAATGTTACAAAATCCTGTTCATGTGGTCACTCATTTAGCACCGAATAAACAATATTCATTATTTTTAATTTTTAGATTTCTATAGCTGTTGGCTTGCAATCCAATTCTTAAAATCTCGTATCTTTAGGGCAAATTTTTGCGATACCCTCATATATCGAAGACAGAAACTCAGAACATGATAATTAAGGAGATGAATAATTTATGCCTCAATCAGGAATTGTCAAATATCATGTTAAACTTTCCTATGAAGTTGATGGGCTCGTTGAAAGAGCAGATATAATCGGAGCCATCTTTGGCCAGACAGAAGGACTGTTAGGCCCAGAGATGAATCTAAATGAACTGCAACGAGTTTCTAAAGTAGGACGAATTGAAGTTAATGCAAAATCTACAGCCAACACTACATCTGGGGATGCTTTAATCCCGATGAGTACTGATATTGATACTTGTGCATTAATTGCTGCAGGAATTGAAAGCATTGACAAAGTAGGTCCCTTTGATTGTAAATTTAGATTAGAAGCCATTGATGATGTGAGAGCTGCAAAGAAAGATGATATTGTAAGGCGTGCAAAAGAAATCAAGCAAAAATGGGCAACAAAGACTGTCAGTGAAGGAGAAAGCATGCTAAATGATGTTCATCAAGGTGATACTGGAAAACTATCAACGTATGGACCATCAAAACTTACATGTAGTTCTGGTATCTTTGATTCTAATTGGGTAATTCTTGTTGAAGGAAGAGCAGATGTAATCAATCTTCTGAGAGCTGGATTTGATAATGCTCTAGCAATTGAGGGTGCAAAAATTGATGAATCTATCAAAGAGTTATGTAATTCCAAAGACACTGTAGTTGCATTCCTTGATGGAGATAGAGCAGGTGGATTTATCCTCAAAGAACTCAAATCTGTTGTTACAGTAGACTATGAACTTAGAGCAGACAACGATGTTGAGGTTGAAGAATTAACCCCACAAAGAATTGATGAAATTCTAAGACCTGTTGCTGAAGAAATCATAGGTGGAAAACCAACACCATCACTGAAAAGTCAAGATGACAAACCCATTGCAGATATGGCATCCAAGATTTTCCCAAATCTCAATGAAACACTTGAAGCAGTTGCACTAGACAGTGATCAAAATGAAGTTTTCAAAGTTCCAATCAGCGAAGTTGTTAGTAAACTATCAACACAATCAGGAATCAAATACCTTTTGCTTGATGGAATTATAACTCAGAGACTTTTGGAAGGTGCCAAAAATGCAGGCATTGAATGTGTAATTGGTCATAGAGTTGCTAAACTATCTAATCCTGACGAAATGACGCTTAAAACGTTCATTGACTTGGGCGTAGCATAGGATTCTTGATGACTGAACTAAAAATTCAGCACATCTTAACTCTCTCTTATCTTCTGTCTAAAGGAGCAAAATACAACTATGTTACTATTACTACATCATCACTTGGAAAAAATATCAAAAAATCACAACAAGCTGCCTCAAAACATATCCTTGAATTAGAACAAAATCAATTCATTGAAAGAATCATTACAGGAAGAAACATTTCAGTAAAAATTACTCCAAAAGGATTCTCTGAAATGGTAAAACTTTCTGC
>JAOTZM010000022.1 GCA_029861345.1 Candidatus Nitrosopumilus sp. | reverse complement strand
TCTAATGAAGATTCAGCTAGAATTAGAGAAATCATATTAATTGATCATTTCTATTTGATTTTTAAATTCATTCCATCCAGGTTTTGGATTTCCATCAACATCAACAAGACCAGCATTACAGATGTAGAAGTTTAGTCTTTCAATAACATACTCGCTACTACCCAAACCAGAACCTCCTCCAACACTAATGCTTTCATCACCAATTTCTTGTTGTTCTGTAACACAAGTGCCCTCTGGTCTATCATAATACCTATACCATGTTAGAAATTCAATTTCAGACTCATTTTCAGTATAAAATTCAAAGGATTTTTCCAAGAAATCTTGTTGAGAAATAGGATCTCCAGCTACAAAGTTTGATGTGCTCCAGCTAATTTCAAAAAATCCAATTTTTTTATCTGGTACAATTTCAAATACTTTCATCAAATCGTCTTTGGCTTCTTGAGGTGTTTTAATGATATCATTTAAGTTATCTACTGGAAAGTATGAAAATGCAACAAAATCACCAATTGCTAAATCACTAACAATATGCTCCAAGTCTTTATTTAATACATGATGTAATGCAAATGAATTTCCAAACTTTACATCGGGGTGTTTCTCTTTTATTTTCTCATAAACTCCAGAAAATAGTTCCTTGTATACTGGAATGTTTTGTTCATAGTAACGAAATTGGGATTCGGTATCGCCACCAATAATTACAGAATCTACTATATGGTATCGTGAGAGAATTTCATCAAGAACATTTACTAATCTTTCTTCTCCAATAGAGTTAAGAGATGGTTTTCCAATCCAATCAGGAAATGGGCCTAGCGTTCCTCCATTAATTACTGAAAAGAAGAGAGTTACCTTAAGATCATTTTTTTCATTTAATCCCATTACAACATCTGATTGATTCCAATCAAATTCTCCTCGTTGAGGTTCTATAATATTCCAAAATAGATACACATTGCTTCTACCTATTCCAGTTGATGATGCATCTGAAAAGAGCTCATCAACTTGTTGTAGTGATACCGATTGATTTGGTGAATTAATTACCAGACCAATTTTTTCACTATTTTTTTGAGTTGTCATAATTTCTGAATTTGATAAGATTAAAACTGCAGCTGTCACTCCAATTATTACTGCTATGCCTACAAATACACCTAGAATTTTTGTATTCATATAAACACAGACTAAATAGTTGGTCTAAAAAAGTTATGATTCTAGTAATCCAGAAATATACAGAGGTCCTTTATTGAAGTAAATTGTAAAGGTTGCAATTACGATAATGATAAGTGGCTCCTTTGGTGTGGACTAATCTACAATCAGATTATTAATCCTTAACTTGTATACCTTTACCGAATATCAAGTATGCTTGATAACTGAAATTTTTGAATGTAATTTTTTATCCAGAAGTACAACCACTATATCCACATTCAATACAGATACTACATCCTTCTACAAACACAAGATTGTTTTTGCATGTTGGACATAGACGATCTTCTGAAACTTCTTCCGGTTTTTGTGGTTCCACTTTAATTTCTTCGTCATGAACTTTTAATGCGAGTGCAGCATTAACTTGAGATTTAATGTATGGATTTGTTATGTTTGTTGTCACATACTTAGTAATGTGTTGGCTTGGTGAAACCTCAAATGTCTTTTGTGCATTTTCACTTGTCATGTGAAGAACTTGTTTGTGTCTAGAACCGTCACGATAAACGGTAATTCCTTTGAGTCCTATTTCATGTGCTAACAAGTATGCAGATTTTACATCTTCTGCTGTTACATCATATGGCATGTTGATTGTTTTTGCAATTGCATTTCCAATCCAATCCTGCCATACTCCTTGAGCCATAAGATGATCAGCCCAATGGATATCCATTGCTGTAACGAAGACATCTTGCATCCATTGTGGAATTTCAGGAATTCCTTTAAGTGAACCATAGTTATCGGCGATCTTTGCAAGAATTTCATCGTTGTAAAGACCGTTTTCTTTGAGAACTTCTTCTACAATCTTGTTTGTATAGAAGAATCTTCCAACAGTAACTCTCTTTTCAAATACAAGAGCAAATGCAGGTTCCATTCCATTTGAACAATCTGCAATCATAGAGAGAGTGCCAGTTGGTGCTACTGTAGTAGTTAGCACATTTCTAATACCATATTTTTTGATTTTCTCAATTAGTGCATCCCATTCATAAGAGTGAGATTCTTTTGGTTTCTCATAGTATCCGGCTACTGGAATCTTTCCTTCAGGATACTCTGTCTTTGAACAAAGTGGGAATTCGCCTCGAGATTTTGCAAGTGCAACACTTTCTTCCATTGAATAGTATGTCAAAGCTTCAGATAGTTTAGACTGTAGTTCATATCCTTCTTTGGAGTTATATGGAATTCGGAGTTTGTATAGAAGATCAGCAACACCCATCACTCCAAGTCCAATTCTTCTAGACTCTTTTGATGCAACATTGATTTCTTCAACCGGATAATGATTTACATCAATAATATTATCCAAGAATCGTGTAGTCTTTCTGATTGTTTCTTCATATCTTTGCCAATCAAATTCATAAGTTCCATCTGCTTGTCTCTTGACAAGATTTACCAAGTTAATGGAGCCTAGGTTACATGATTCGTATGGATAGAGACTTTGCTCACCACATGGATTTGTTGCTCTTAGTGGTGCTTGTCTAGCTTTAGCAAATACATTGTATTTGTTAATTTGATCAAAGAAGATCAATCCAGGTTCTGCGCTTTTCCATGCAGATAGTGCAATCAGATCAATTAGTTGATGTGCATTGATTTCCTTAACTGGTTTTTTGTCGCGTGGGCTACGTAAGACATAGTGACCATCACTAGTATTAACAAGTGAATGCCAAAAGTCTTCCCAGATTCCAACACTCACGTTAAAGTTTTCTAAAACACCTGGTTCTGTTTTGTTTGTGATGAACTTTTCAACATCGGGATGCCATGCTTCAATAATTCCCATGTTTGCACCACGTCTTTTCCCCCCTTGTTTAACAACTTCAGTTACAGTGTTAATGATGTTCATAAAGGATACTGGGCCAGATGCAACACCTGATGTTGATGCAACAATATCGCCTTCCTCACGAAGATCAGAGTAATTGATTCCAACTCCACCACCTGATTTGAAGATTAATGCTGCATCAGAGGTTGATTTCATGATTTGTTCCATGCCATCTTCCATACCAAGAACAAAACATGCTGAAAGTTGTCCTAATCTTCCGCCTGCATTCATCATTGTTGGTGAATTTGGTAGGAAATCTTGTGAAGTCATGAGCTCAAGGTATTCAGTGATTTTATCTGCGTAATTATCGAGTTTTTTTGCAGCTAGTAAGGTTAGAAGATCTTTGAAGCTTACCTTCATTTGGCCTTTATTTGCAAGTGCCACATAATGATTGATAAAAGATCTAAAATGCCACTTGTTAAGATAATAGTCTCCTACTTTGAATTTATAATCAAAAGCCCCTAGTTTTTCAAGATAAGATTTTGCTTCATCTATATCCTGTTTAGTATTTCCTGTTTTGTCAAAGATTTGCACGTCATATAGAATATCACCAATTCCTACTAGAATTGCAACTCGTTCAAACATTTGAGTTGGAGATTCTATTATCTCATTTTTTCCATTTCTGAAAAGATATCGTGATGCTAAGACTCGCAGACAATTTAAATCAAATTTTTTGGAAACTGGATCAAGGGCCTTTAGATTTAACACCTTCATTTTTTCGTCTCTTAATTTTCTTCTCTCATGTCTGTAAACGATATAGGCTTTTGCAATATCGCTATTACCACTATCGATTAACGTTGACTCTACTATATCCTGAATATCTTCAACAGTAGGTGTCCTAGAGCTTGTAAACCCCTGCTCTACTAATTTGTCTACTACTTTCTCTGCTAGTTGATCGGCTAGACCACGGTCGGCTTTAGAGGTGGCAGCCAATGCCCTAAATATGGCATTTGAAATTTTATCTTTATTAAAAGCCGTTACTGCGCCGCTACGCTTACGGATCTCATTGATAGTATTTTCTATTTGTGAATTATCCAATTATAATCTCCCCGCAGAGGGTAAGATGGATGTGGATATAACTTGTGTGCTCGAAAAGTTTTGATCTTGATCCGTTAATGTGTCAATATTTTTAACACCTCTACTATGAAGTTCATACTGACATAACTTTTTTAGTAGATGACGATGATCTTTACATCTGAAACTGATCAAAAAATTTTAAAGATTGATCGTAATTAGTTTTCCATTTACGAATTTCAGACAACATAAGGTGACTTACATTTTGGACACTTGTCTTCAAATGGTTCATCTTTAAAACCACATTCACCACATATTGCAATTTTTTTAATAGGTTTGAAAGAAGATGTAAATTCTGAGGCTTTCTCAATTGATTTTTTGATTTCATCAATCTTTGCATCTTTGTCAATTTCTAGTGTGACAAGTAAGCCTCCGTTAAGTAATTTTAAAAGTTTGTTACACTCTGAAATAGGCTCGCTTTTGCTAGTATAGTCAGTAATTTCAGAAGCATGAATCACTATTCCTTCAGAATAGGAGTCATTTTCCATTGAATTGAGAGTAGAATTCTTGCCGTATTTCTCACCATCTAGTCTTGCAAAACGACTGGAACCTTCAGTTTCAGTCATGCAAATAGCCACAGGATCGCCTAATTCTTTGCCTTTTTTGGCTCCAACATCAACTGCAGTTTCAATGACTTTGTGAAGTATTTCACGTCCTTCCTTGTTGTCTTGGAATCCAAGTATGTTAAAGACTGCTTCTTTGAGTCCAACTAAGTTTACAACTAGAGAAACGGAACTTCTTTGCATGTATTGAGTGTTTTTTGCTAGAATTGGGTTGAGGCCTCTTCTAGTAAGATCTGAGATATCTTTCTTTCTTAATGCCATTGAAGATAAAGCAGGTTTCATTAGTAATGCAAGTCTTGCCCTAAAGTAAGTTTCATCTTTGTTTGATTCAAAAGCAAGTCTTGGAAGGTTTATCGAGACAGATTGTAGTGTTATTGAAAGTGGACCTGCACTCTTTGTAGATCCATTTGTTATGCCATAACTAGAGATCTGACCTTTAGCAAACATTACTTTTCCACCAAGTGAAATTATTTCAGACAATGATTCTGAGACATCAGTTATCTTTCCTTTGTCATGATCTATTATCAAACCTATTTTTGGGATTGGCGTTATCTTTGTATAATTTTTGTACGCGTTAATAATTGAATTAACTATTTTTGTATCAGATCCTAATTGTAATCGAATTGAAATGTTAGTACTTGTTTTGTTATATTTAGAGGTTGTAGATGCAGTTGCAAATGCATCAGTTAGTTTTTGTTCAAGTTCTGGAAGAGATTTGGAATGTTTTGCAAACAATTGAATTAATCCATCAAGTACAATTTCTTGTGAAGCTTCCTTTGAAAGAAGAGAGATTGCAATAGACAATGAACTTGTAATCTCGTCAAGTTGTTTTGATACAGGAATTCGTGATACATCAAGATATTTTCCACCAAGATCAATTCCATCTTCAATCAATTCTTTAACATTAACAAATATTGTATCAGGAATCATTGACCAGATTCCAGGATTAGTAATATGCAGGTCACCTGAAAGATGAGAATCTGCTACATCTTTTGGTAAGATGTTAGTAAGGAGATGTTCAGCAAATACTCGCTGTCCAGTGTTAAATAAAAGACCTTCAGCACCATTATCCACATTATCTAGGTTAGAAATCATCTCCTGAACATCATAAACAGGCATGCCTAGGCGTGCTAATTTGTTTCGATATTCCTCATGACCATGTTCTAAGAGAACAGAATTTACCATCTCTCTGATTAATGAGCCTGTAAGATAGGTAGTTTGGTATTTGTAAATTCTATTTTCAACTTCTTCGGTAATTTTTTGTGCTAATTCTAATGGAAGGCTTCCTTCACGAACTAGTGATTGAATAATTTTATGAGAATTAAATTCCTCAATTGATTCATGAGATGTTCTAACATACATTTTTCCACTTTCAATAATTGATCTTTCTTCAATTTGTCTAGCCAAGCTCAAAACTAGTTTTCCAAGATTTGTAATGGTATAACGTCTTTCAGATTTGTTAAGTGCAACAAGAGATTGTCTTAGTAATTTTCTCAGATGGTATGCAAATTTGCCACTTTCTTTTTTTGACTTAAATCCAGCAAGTGACTTTAATTCAGAATAAGTCAAAGGACCTTTGGAATTTAGGATTCTTAGAATATCAATTCTATTGGGGCTTGCCATGACAGAAAAGATCATTCTAACACGTTTTGATGTAGATTGTAAGATATCACTTCTCTTTGGTTCTGATATCTCTTCACTTAGTTCCATGCAGTTTTCTAAAAATAAGGGGTAAATAAGACTTATGACTAAATCATTTCAGAGAGTTTTTGGATCAGATTTGTTATTGACGGATAAAGATTTTTAACATCAAAGAAATGATTTTTTTAAAAATGTAAAAATGATCTCGTCTAGAGATCTTTTTAGATCAATTTTCTTGAACATCAAGTGAAAACTCTGATGTAGAAAGTTTCTGTCCACATGACGGACATTTACCGTTGTAAGGATTCATTACATCTTTTAGAGATTTGAGCATCTTCATGTTTGTGATCTTTTCTCCACATTTACCACATGTAATTTCTACTGACATGAAAAGGATCAGATAAACAAAATTATTAAGAATCGATTTTGATTTTTTTTAATAATTCAAGCAAATTATTTTACTGCTTTTCAATGATGATTCCACGTTCATCAAAACCAGTTATCTTGGCTCTGGTTCCAACTGGCAGATCTGCAGGAGTGGCAATTCCTTCCATAAATCCAGAAATTCTCAAATTTGAGTTATCTAAATTAAGCACTACAAAGGCATAAGGGGTATATTTTTCAAAGCCCGCAGGAGCGACGGTAATTATGGTATAAGTAGCAACTGAGCCTGTGCCCTCTAAAAGGACATCCTCAAATCCCTTGCTGCCGCATTTTAGACAATAATAGGCTGTAGATAAATGAAGATAGCCACAGTTAGTACATTTGTGAGTTAGGAGTTTGCCTTGTTTAGCAATTTCAATTAGTTGTTCTTCAACAGACATTTTATACACTCTGGAATACATGAACAGCACAACTTGCGCCAGTTGCACCAAAGTTATGAGTTAAACCTATTTTTGCATCTTTAACAGTTCTTTCACCAGCATTTCCAGTTAATTGATCAAATACTTCAACTACTTGTCCCACACCAGTAGCACCAATCGGATGTCCTTTTGATTTAAGACCACCTGAGGGATTAATTGAAATATCAGAATTTAATTTTGTTCTACCTTCACGAACAGCTTCAACACCTTTTCCTTTTTCAAAGAATCCCAAGTCTTCGGTGTCAACTACTTCTGCAATTGTAAAGCAGTCATGTACTTCTGCAAAGTCTACATCTTTTGCAGTAATGCCTGCCATGTTGTATGCAGCTTCAGCTGCAATCTTTGTACTTGGAATCGTTGTCAAATGTTCACGTCCTTGTAATGCAGCAGGTGAACCACCTCTACCAGAACCAGTCACTTGAACATAATCACCACCATGTTCTTTTGCAAACTTTTCAGAACAAAGAATAACAGAGCTTGCACCATCAGAGAATGGACAGCAATCATAAAGTTTTAGAGGACTTGCAACTACTGGAGAATTCATTACATCATCAACAGTAATTTTCTTCTGCATGTGAGCTTTTGGATTTAATACACCATTATCGTGATTCTTTACTGCAACTCTTGCAAAGTCTTCTTCAGTTGCATCAAACTCTGTCAAGTAAGCTCTTGCCATTGATGCAAACAATCCAGGAAATGATGCACCAGCTTGACCTTCATAGAAAAAGTCTGAACAATATGCAAAGTAAGTTGTCGTCCATTCAGTTCCTGTGTGAGTTACCTTTTCAGTTCCAGTTACAAGTAGACAATCATAAAATCCTGCTGCAACATTAGCATAAGCTTCTCTAAAAGATACAGAACCACTTCCACATGCAGACTCTATTGTTAAAGATGGTTTATCTGGAATTCCCAATCTACTCATTAGGACAGGTCCAAGATGTACCTGTTTATCAGCAACTCCAAAGACGTTCGAAATATAGGATGCTTTAACCTCTTTTGGATCAATTCCTGCACTTTCTATGGCTGAAACTGATGCCTGAGTAGTAATATCCGCAATACTATCAGGTAATTTTCCATATTTTGTGCTACCAGCACCAAGAACGCAGACCTTTTCCACAAATCTCTATGACTTAATCCCTATAAAAATTGTTTTAGTAAATTCATTACATAAAATGACTTTAAGGAAAATAGGTATGAGGACTGCTCAAATCAAAAAGATCACCGTAAGGCATGTAGTTAAAACTACAAAGTCAAAAACTAGCGTCTTCAAAAAAGAGATTATCCAGTATTTTGATAGTAATGGATATCTTTCTTGGTCCTCAAAAGAGAAAAAATATTTTATCCTTGGAACTAACTCCCCAAAAAATGGGCTGGTACAATGTCCTCATTGTAAACTTGGAGAATTGATGGTTATTAGATCAAGAACGACAAGAAAGCGATTTATGGGTTGTTCGAACTTTTATGGGGGATGCAAAGCCTCATCACCATTATTGCAAAAAGCAAAACTTAGAGCAACAAAAAAACCATGTGAGGTATGTAAATGGCCAATGATAATTTTTCGTTATTCACGAAATCAAAAATGGACCAAACAATGTTCAAACTTTAATTGTGAGAGTAAAAAGCCTAAATTTTCAAAGTAGGATAGATATCTGTTCTTCTGTTTTTAAGTAATGGTAAAATTTTGCGTGTTTGTTTTACTTTATTCAAATCAATATTAACAAAACCTATTCCTTGTTTCTTTTTCATATCAAGCAAAATTTTTCCATAGGGATCAACTACCAAACTTCTTCCACAGTAAATGTTTCCAATTTGATCAGGTGCAATTACATAACATCCATTTTCAATTGCTCGTGTTTTGTTAATTGTAATCCAATGTTCTTCTTTCATACTACCTTTAACCCATGCAGATGGTGCAATTAAAATTTCAGAGCCTGCAGCTGCAAGTGATCTTGATATCTCAGGAAATCTTAAATCATAACAGATCATCATGCCAATTTTTCCAAGAGAGGTTTTTACAGGCTTTGCAATCTTAGAGCCTGAAACCATTTTATCAGATTCTTTAAATCCTAATGCATCATAGAGATGAATTTTCCGATAAGTAGAGATCACTTTGCCAGATTTATCAATTACAAAACAAGTATCATAGACACGATCTTTTTTTCTACTCTTTTCATAAAATGAACCTATAACTTGAATATGATTCTCTTTTGCAGCTTTTGCAATTGTTGTGATAAAATTTCCATTAATTGTTTCAGACAAGTCTGCAAGTTGTTTTGAGGTTTGGGAAGAATTAGTATAAAACATCATAAATTCTGGAAACGCACATAATGTTGCGTTTTTTGAAGCTGCTTTTGAAATATATGAAATAATTTTTTTTAGATTGTCTTCTTTGTTAGTTGATGCTTTGAATTGAACAACGGCAACTTTCATGTGATTAATTAACGAAATAACAATAAAAGGATAAACTAATGGTACAACCGCAGAATGTACCATTTTCTTATTATGTAAATTAGTTCTAGTTATTGTAAACCGACCATAGTGTGTATGTCAACCCTTGGCTGGAGGGAGATTATCCAGTCTATTATTTTTAAAAATAATTAAAGTTGGTTTCCTGCCAAAAACCAATTTTCTTTTGGATTGTCTTCAAAAACAATAATTACATGACTTTCTTTTGTTTTTAGAATTTCTACTGCTGATTTTGTGATTGCTTTTGCATATTCGTCTTTTTGTTCCTGTGTTCTACCAGGATACATTGATACCGTAATCAGAGGCATGAGAATTTCAAGGAAATTCAGTGATTTATTCTTTCAATAGTCTGGCCTGTAACCATATCTTGTGCCATACATGAAATCAGAACTGTGTGTTTTTTTGTAAATGTAACCAGTTGCTAAACCCACCACAAATCCACCAATGTGAGCAAGATAAGCTACACCTCCGCCTGCTACACCAAATCCTCCGATAAAGAATGGAAGAAGGTTTTGAAAAAGTAACCAAAATGGCAGGAACCATCGAGCCTGTATATGCATCATTCTCCAAAAGAAACCAAGCATCAGGAAAGTTTGAATTTTAGCTCTTGGAAATATTACGAGATATGCTCCTAGTATTCCTGAGATGGCACCTGAAGCACCTACAGCAGGAATTACACTGTTAGCATCACCATAGATATGAATTAATCCAGCAAGAACTCCCCACATGAGATAAATTCCAAGATACTTTATTTTTCCAAATTTTTGTTCAATGTTATCACCAAAGATCCACAAAAATAGCATGTTACCCCCAAGATGCATAACGCCACCGTGTAAGAAGATAGAACTTAGAAGAGAAATGTATGGTTCGCTTGGACATTGAATATTTACTGCTCCCTCACCAAAGTCAATAGTTGATGCATCTGCACCTGTAATGCAATTTGGAACAGCGCCCCAATTATAAAATAGGGAAAATGCGTTTTCGTTTGTAAAATCAAGAATTTGTCCAGTGTATGCTACTTCTATGAAAAATACAATTACATTAACTATGATTAAGGCATAAGTTACAGTTGGTTTGAATCCTGGAGGATGTGGATTTTCATCTCTTAAGGGAAGCATTAGATGTTTAGCTTGATTGAAATTTATATAATAAGATTATTCTAAAACTATTTTTCAAAATTAATTAAGAATTTTAGGAATTTTTCGAATTTTTCTGATCAAGGATATTTTTCCTGAACCTGTAACTAGAATCAATATACAACCACTCAAAATTATAAGATCAGTTTCAATAGATGCTATCTCAAAGGGCATAGAGATTTGTTTTATAATGATAGCACCAATTAGAATTCCAGACAATATACTTCCAGAGACTCTTGTAAGAAATCCTATCATTAACATAATACCTCCTAAAACTTCTGCAAGAGCTAAAGGAATTTGTAATTCAACAGGTAACCCTACATTCATCAAATAGTCTACAAAAGATTCGTTAAATTTTCCTAGTCCTACAGTTACAAATAAAATTCCAATTGATGCACGTAGTCCCAAAAATGCTAATTCAGATGCATTAGTGTTTTTGAATTCATACATTCAAAATTCTCCAAGAATTATCGGATGTCTAGAAAAATTATCCCTATCAAGAAAATATTGTAAAAAAGAAAAAGAAGACATGATGTAATTAATCATTGTCATTTTTTGTTCTTAGATGGGAATTTGATGTCATCTATGTCTCTTGGACATCCAAATTCTCTGAGTGGCTCACCGTCATCAGTGTCCTCAAATTTTGTTGGATCATTCATTCCATCAGCGGCACAAAATAAAGTTACATCAAGTGCATGATCATTAACATCGCCATAAACTCTGTAACCGTAAATGCCTGATTGGATTACTTGTTCACTGTGATATGTTCCAGATTCTCCAAATACCTGATTTAGATCATTTCCTAAGGAAATTGCAGTTGCATCTGATAAATCATCTGCTTTGTTGTATTTTTTGACATTTTTGAAATAATATTTGTCAACTTTTAATCCTTCAATGTCTATGATTGGATTATTATCTGCATCTCGCAGAAATACCTCGGTATTGTGTTTTCCAAGCCAAACCCCCTTTTCATGACCAAATGCTGGTTCATTATCATGTCCTATGATAATTGTTCCAAAGCTCAACCCAGTAATTCTTTGATGAGCATCTGCTTCTTGTGATCCAACATAACCAAGAGTTCCTATGGCTATTGCAGCAATAACTGCTGGAATGAATAGACGTTTTTTGTTCATTAATTCATAAATTCGTAAAAATGTTATTAACAAATTGGTACATTAGTAGTTTGTACTGGTTTATCGTTAGAAATTATTCTTAAAACTTATTCTATAGATCTGAAATCAATAACAAAATAAAATAGTATTTTTAAAAAAAATAAAAAGAAAAAAATTACTAACTGTGTGGTGTGTGTTCACCATGTTCTACTTCTTCAAGTAAACCTAACTTATCCAAAACCTTACAGATTTTTTCACCTTTATCAGTAGGATCTAAATTTCCTCTAAGAGAACCAGTATCGTCATCTCCTTTATCAGTAGTACCATGAATATTTGCATAGATATTTCCTTCACATAATTCTCCAAGCATTGATGATAATTCTACACTATCAGGACCAGTACGCGTTCCTGAATTATCTACATCATTTGCATCTGCATCATCCCATAGACCTTTTACAACACCTTTACTTGGCTTTAGTACAAGATCATCATCATCTTGTGAAGGTGCTTTGTATACATTTAGGACATGCATACCGGCCATTCCTGGCATGTTGTTATGCAAATGGATTTTTGTGATATCATCACTTGATTCTGGTGTTTGAGCCCAACCAGGATTAAGATCCATATCTGTTTTAATCCAGTATTTTAGCTTCAATTTGCCATCATCTAATACCAACCAAGCTTTTGCTTTTCCAGAAAAATCATTTTCTACTAATGGAATAGTGTTTGCACTAGTTAAATCAGTCTCAAAATGTGGTTTGTTATGTTGAATTTTTTTTAACAATCCATGAAATTTTTTGGATGATTTATCATCTTTGTCAGCCATTGCTTGTGGCATCTCTATCATTGAAACCAATGATACTGAGAGAATTGCTGCAAGTGAAAATGCTAGTAATATTGTTTTTGTTTGCATTAAAAATAATTTCTAATTTTTTTATAAAACGGATCTGGGTTATTCGTCGAATGTACCAGTCAGATTACAATAATATTACGTTTAACAAGATTCTCAATAATATTTAGAAACTCATCAGCAAAAATATGTGGAATTAATAGTAAAGAAAATAAAAATCCATAGAACAGTATTGAAGATAAAGTTAGTGTCTTAGAAAGAGTTGATGATGTCTTCAAATCCTGATGTTGGTTTCTCAAGTAAGCTTGGTCTATAGTCTTCAATTAATTTATCCATAAGATCTCTTGCTTTAATATGATATCTCTTTTTAAGTGCAACCAGTCTAATCTCTACTAATCCATCCTCAACAATTTGTGATAGATAAAGTGAAACAGTAGATGGTGATTTTTTAACTTCTTTTACTAATTGAGCAAATTCTAATCCATCTTCTTTGATTAGTGCAAGTAACAAATCTCGTGGAGTTTGTTTTCTTAATGCTTTGATTACAGTGGATTCATCTTCAGTGATTCGAGGGGGATAGAATCTAGCTTGTCGTGGGCCACGAATTACTTTGATGATTCCATTTTTTTCTAACTTTCCTAAATAATGGCTTAAAACTCCGTTTTTCAGTCCCGATGAACGCATAATTTCACGGAATTGAATTCCAGGATTTTGTTCAATGATTTGTTGAATTTGAGAATCTCTTTCAGTCATTTCTAAACACTCCTAATGCTAATAGTCCCAATGTAACAAACGTCAATAAATGTCCTACTTCAGAGAGAGTCATTTCACCAAGGTCATAGATAGATGGCCATGTAGCATCAATCAATAATACAACTTCAGCACCAATAAAGTTGGCAAAGGCTGTTGCGCTAAGTAAAAGTCGTTTTGTCCTTAGTCTGTAGGATGCAATTCCTGCAAGTATTGTAATGAATACTGCAAGTGTAATTCCTCCAATATGTAAAAAGATGTGAGCAATATGAAAACCATGCAATAAATGAGGAACAATTATTGGCAAAGCCAAAATTGCTACAACGCCAATAACTACTATAGAGAATAGTGCTGATTTTTTTTCAACTATCCTTTCGGGTCTAAACAAAGTAATGAGATTATCTCAATTACTGATTTAAAGCGACTGGTTCATTTTTCGAATTAGTATCGATCAAACACGAATAATTCCTTTTTGAATTAAAAATTCTAGTCCTTGAACAAATGTCTCATCATCTATTTGGTCATCTGCCCACCACGCAGCATTATTTCTAATCCAAGATGGAATTTCCTGAGATTCTGAAGTTCCTTGTTGAGTGTCAGGAATTACAATAATTTCATTTTTGATTAAATATTCGATTCCTTGAATGAATGTATTATCATCAATTTCTTCTTGTGACCACCATAATGCATTATTTCTAATCCAATCAGGTATCAAAATAGAATCATTTTGATCTGCTACTCGATTAATTACAATAGGGATAGTTGTCTTTGCATGCTTGTTGTTATCTAAATTTTTAAAATTTAGATGTACAATTCCCGTGACATCTTCTGGAATCATAAATTCTGCAATATTATGTTCTTCTTTAGAATCAGTGCTAATTCCCTTGGTCTCAAAAATAACTCGATCATTTTGAGTCATTGAAAATTCATAGTTTGTAGCAACAGGTCTATTTTTTAAGAAAATATCAGTAACATCAAAAATTATTTTTGCATTTGAATTAGATTTCAGATTTTCTGGTTCCCAAGATACAAGAATTCTAAATTGTCCATTTTCTGTAACTGAGCTTAAATGAACATCATTACGATCTGGTTTGATTACAAAATTCATTCCATTGTGATTTGGACTATTTTCAAAAATATTCAACAATTCTTTTTGAAATATGATAAAATGAACTACACGTCCATCGGCAAAAAAGTCATCGATATTTACAATTTCTTCAGATAGTTTAATGTCATTTACATACATTGTAAATCCAGACACTAACAAGTCGCCAAAATTTTTGGGAATTACAATTTCCTCATGGACAACAGAGGTTTGATTAATGTTGGATTCACTCCATTCAAAAGGCATAAAATAACTGATCTCTTTTGAACTGGGATTATATTGAAAATCTGAAATTTCATCATAATATGTGATTACATGGATATTTTGTTTGCCAAAATTTGGATCAACAAAATCATGTATAGAGGTTTGAGCAATGGAAATTCCTGCATTGAAAAATAGAGGTTCTTCTAATTTTTTGGAATATCCATCGGCAGTAAGTACGCTTATATCAAATTTGTATAAACCCCCTTCACTAAGTTTAGGTCCTTTGACATGAACCATTCTGCTTTCTAGTCCCAATAAAGAACCAAAAAGACCACCACCATTCTCTTCCTCAATAACAATAGAATCAGTTTCTTCAGATACAAAATTAAAAACTATGAATCCATTATCTACCTTAAATTCTTGTTCAAAAAGGAATTTTTCACCACGTTCAGATTTTATTAGAAAAGTAACATCTCTTAAAGTAATTTTGGAATCAAAATCAATGAGTGAAATGGATACTTGTTGATCATCATCAGTATCAGGATCACTTTTTGAAGATGAAACTTCTAAAGTTACAAGTTTTCCATCTAATTCTACAGGAGGAAAAGTTTCACTTCCTACTCCATGACCATATACATTATCAAACGTAAATATCAACAAGGAAGAAAATATCACAACTACAATTAGTGATAAATTTTTCAAACTATGTCCACTTTTTTGGATCTTTTTTACGGATTTCTTTTCCATCAATAGTAATCTGATCTTTTTCTTCAAAGACAGTATGCCATTTACCGTTGCTTGGAAAAATTTTGTTCATTTCTTCAACTTTATCATTAGTTGGTGCTTTGTTCATTAGAGCTCCCCATCTCATGTTGGGAATTTTTGGCATGATTTCATTGATGTCTTTCATTACATTACCACTTGATAGAATTTATTTAAAAACCTATGATTGAATTTTCATGATTCCTTCTTTTATCAAAAATTGAAGTCCTTGAATAAAGGAATCATCATCAATTTCGTCACCTGCCCACCATCCAGCATTATTTTTTATCCATGCTGGAATTTCATTTGAGCCAGAACCGGAACCCTGTGTAGTTGGAGGAATCTTTAGAATGTCTTCCTGGATTAAATACTGAATTCCTTGAACAAATGAATTGTCATCAATTTCGTCACCTGCCCACCATCCAGCATTATTTTTTATCCATGCTGGAATTTGTGCTTTCTCAGATACAGGTGGAGTAGTAGTTTCAGATGATCCAGGTCCTACTTCAATAATTGCTGACCCAATTCCAGCATATTTTGGAACATAGTCTAGTCCAGTTCCATAAACCCAGACATCAACTCTAATTTGACCTTCAGAAGGAACATAGATTTTTTGAATGTCAATTCCCTCAATTGAAACAATTCCTGGACTTAGAGAATCATCAGGAACATAACTAAATAATTCTTGTTCAGATTCATCTAGAACAGCATAGCCATATTTTACATCTTTGATTAGATCTCTATTTTCATCAAAGAATGTAAATTCAAATGGAATCTCTTGATTTGCACCATATTTTCCATCCCATGAAATATTGACAGTAGTTGGAACTTGTTCAAAGTTTTTAGAATCTACAAGATAAAATTCAGTTGAACTTTTTGAAGTCTCTGCTAATGGAACTAATTTTAAGTTCATTTTGCCGGTATCGTAGTTAGATGGGCCAAGTGAATCATTAATTTTTTCTAATTCATTTTTTGTAACAAGAAAATGAACAACGTTTGTATCATCATAAGAATATGGATCATTTAACAAGGCTCTCTGATCAATTTCTACTCCATTTACATATCCTTTGAACTGCTTTCCTTCAGCATATGGCACAAATGATTTTGGAACTCTAACTTCTTCATGTACTACTTGAACTAAATTTACATAATCAGGACTCCAATCAAAGGGCATATCAAAATTTATTGAGTTATCAGATGTGTCAAATTCAAAGTTTTCAACCTCATCATAGTAGGTTTTAACAATTACAGGAACCTCTTCAGCATTTGCAGTTTGAATTACAAAGTCTTGTTCTTGTGCAACGCTGACAAAAGTATCATAACTTAGTAAAGTCGCAAGGACAGTTCTTGGACTAGTAGCAGCTTCAATATCTATTCGAACATTATACAATCCACCTTTGTCAAAAATTGGTCCCGTTATTGTTGGTCTTGCACAGATATCTAAATTATCATCAGTACATGCTGCTCCATGAACAAATAGTGCACCAGGTGCACTAACATGTTCGGAACCGCCATAAATGGTGCATTTCCATAGATCAGCTTCGTCACATCCAAAATCAGGACGTATCTCTACATCAAGTCGACCATCTAAATCATAAAATAGGTTTCGGGCTAGTAAATCTCCACTTCTCCAGACTTCAATTCTGTATGTCACTTTTTCTAAAGTGGTATCAGTTATGGTATCAAAGAATCTTATTTTCATATTAACATCGTCAATATCTCCTATAGTAATATCAGATGGAGACAAATCAGTACGTACTGTAACTTCCATATCTCCAAAAGTCAAAGGTTCAGCTTGATCTCC
>JAOTZM010000098.1 GCA_029861345.1 Candidatus Nitrosopumilus sp. | reverse complement strand
GTGAAATTAGGATGAATTTTAAACGTTCTACAACATCAATGGCAATAGCCCTAATGGCAATGGCATTAATTTCAGTAACTTCAATTCAACAAGATGTTTTTGCTCAAAGTCAAGGAATGGCAATTACAGCCACGGCCGATAAAGGTTCAGACACAATTACAGTAATAGGCAAGACAGTTTCACAAGTTACAGATGTTACATTCAGAGTAATATCCCCAAGTGGAAATAATGTTGTTATTGTTGATCAAATTTCACCTGATGATAATGGAAACTTTGTAGCTGAATTCAAAATTGGTCCAACATGGACTGAAGATGGATTCTATACAATTATGGCCATGCAAGGCATACAACAAAATTCATTGTATACAATGGAAGTAGTAGTTGAAATAATAGATCAAATGACTGAAAGAACTTCAGTAACTGAATCTAATTTAGAAACAGGGAGTTTTATGTCAGATGAACCAAATGCTGCTAAAGATACAGGACTTGAAATTTATGCAGATGCTGTTATAGGATCCACAATAATCGAGATTACCGGATGGACCGACAGAGTAAGTCAAGACATAACATTAACTGTAACTGCACCTAATGGAAATGTAGTATCAGTTGACCAAATATCACCAAAACTTAATGGAGAATTCATTTCGGTGATCACTACAGGAGGACCATTATGGAAACAAGATGGAATCTATACTGTAGAAGCACGGCAATTTGACGATCCAAAATATAGTGTTTCAGCTGAAGTAGATATCAAGGACGGGGCGGTAATCCCAGAATTTGGTACAATCGCAGCCATGATTCTAGCAGTAGCAATTATCTCAATAATTGCAGTTTCTGCAAGATCAAGACTCAGCATTATGCCAAGATACTAAACTCATAACTTTTTTCTCTTTTTAAATATACATAAATAGAGACATGTGCAATTCGCAACAAGATGAACAGTCGTACGTCGTTCGCGCTACTAGCCGTTTTGACTGTAGTCGGTACTTTAACCATGTCATCAGCGTATGCTGCTGAAGATAACGATCTTCCAGAAGCATGTGTAGGATGCTCTATGATGGATGCTAGATCAGCAGCAAATGAGATGCTGCTTAGTGATTTGCCAATATCTGTTTGGACAGATAAAATAGATTATGGTCACAATGACATGATTACAGTAACAGGCCAAGTAGCAAATGTAGCTTCTGGATTTCCAGTTACAGTTACTGTTGTGAGTCCACTTAACTCCATTGTTACAGTTGATCAACTTACTGTAACAGATAATGGTGATTTTGAGACGATTTTAAGCACAGCAGGCGCATTGTGGAAATATAATGGCACTTACACCATTAAAGTAAACTATGGCAGTGCTGAAAAAAATAACAGTGTACAAGTTGAACTAACTGGTGGAGTTACAAATTACCAAACACCAAACGCACAATGTGGTGCCAATAGTATATCTGCAAGTGGACAATGTGTACCATACAGTATTTCTGGTGGAACGGTAACTGATGCAATTATCAATACTAATGATAACTCAATTGTCATTAGCATCAACGCTGAAGATGACGGAATATTAACAGTAACCCCAACAAAAACAGTCCAAGATGGTATCTTCATGGTACTTGTTGACGGCGAAGAATGGGACGATGCTGAAATTGTTACAAATAAAGTAACAGTCATGTTCCCAGCAGGCGCTGAACAAATTGAAATAATCGGCACATTTGTAATCCCAGAATTTGGTACAATCGCAGCCATGATTCTAGCAGTAGCAATTATCTCAATAATTGCAGTTTCTGCAAGATCAAGACTTAGCATTATGCCAAGATACTAAGCTCATAACTTTTTTCATTTTTTCATTTTTCATAGTAAAGGAAATATACAAATGGACATTGGAAACATTGTGAGTAGAATATTTTATGGAGTCATATCTTTACTGATAATTTCTACTGGAATAGTTTTTGCACAAGAAGCTCTAATTTCTGTTCAAACAGACGACAGCATATATAATGAAGGGAACACTATTGTAATTTCAGGAGAAGTAGCCACTATTGTAGGCGACACGCCGGTTACATTGCAGGTCTTATTTGAAGGTAACCTAATAGATATTGCACAAATTAAAGTTGCTCAAGATGGAACTTATTCCCATACAATAATTGCAGAGGGTCCATTGTGGAATAAAACGGGCAAATATTTAGTGAGGGTTTTATATGGAGAAGGAAACCTCGCGGAATCTGAATTTGATTTTACACCAAAATCAGAATCAATTAAGACTACCACCAATTTTGAAGTAGATGCAGGGAGTTATGGAACATTTGATGTAGAGTACATAATCAAAGGAGGCACAGTTGAAGACATGATAATAGATTCCAATATGTTTGCTCTGATAGTACAAATTGATTCAACTGACGAAGGTACCATAACATTAGATTTACCTAGAGAATTCATAGATGCTAAAAAACAAGATGGAAAAGATGAAATTTTCATTATTCTGATTGACGGGATAGAAGTAGCATATCAAGAATCTTCATTAACTTCAGATCATAGAACAATAACAATTAATTTTGAAGAAGGGGATTCAGATATTGAAATTATTGGAACATTTGTAGTCCCAGAATTTGGTACAATCATAATGACGATCATGATTATAGGAATCATAACAGTGATTTTAGCATCGAAAAATAAATTCCAAATTAAAATTTAGTTTTTAGAAACAAAAGAATATTTTTCTTTGAATGGAGAAACTAAACGAAGTTCTTTTACTACTTTTTTGAGAACATTAACTGTCTGTTCAATTTCAGTTTGATCGTTAAAAATTCCAACAGTCAATCGCAGAGATCCGGTAATTTGCTCATGTGAGAAATCCATAGCTTGTAAAACATGTGAAGCTTTTTGGGTATTGACAGAACAAGCCGAACCTGTAGAAGCTGCAATTCCATTCTCATCAAGCTTGATTATTAGATCTTCTCCATTGACACCAAGAAATGTAAAATGCGCATTGTTTGGTAATCTAGTTTCAGGGTGTCCATTAAGAGTAACTTCAGGAATTTTATTTATTACTTTTTTAACTAAAGAGTCTCGAAGTTTTTTCATATGAATCATATTTTCTAGTAGATTATTTTTTGCAATTTCACATGCCTTACCAAATCCCACGATATTAGCAACATTTTCGGTTCCAGAACGCAATCCATGTTCTTGACCACCGCCTAGAATGACAGGATCGATAACAATACCATTTTTAATGAATAATGCACCTATTCCTTTAGGACCATAGAGTTTGTGGGATGAAATAGACAACAAATCTATACCTAATTCTTTGACATCGATGGGAATTTTACCAATTGCTTGTACAGCATCAGTGTGAAAAGGAACTTCATGCTCGTGGCATATTTTAGATATTTCAGATATTGGCTGAATTGTGCCAACTTCATTATTTCCAAACATTATTGAAACAAGACTAGTTTTCTTGGAAATACAGTCTTTCAAGTCTAAGGGGTTTACCATACCAAATTGATTAACTGGGAGATAATCAATGTCAAATCCATTTTTAGACAATTCTTTGCAAGGCTCCAAAACTGCGTCATGTTCAATGACAGATGTAATAATTTGACCAGGATTTTGTTTGGTTATTCCTTTTATCGCAGTATTATTTGATTCAGTCCCACCAGAGGTAATCAAAATTTCAGAAGGGTCAGCATTAATTAGAGATGCAATCTGTTTTCTTGCTTTTTCGATTGCTTTGCGAGCTAGTCTACCATAACGATGGATTGATGAAGGATTCCCATATTGTTCTTTAAGATAGGGTAGCATTGAATCTAGAACATCGTCATTAATTTGGGTAGATGCTGCGTTATCCAAATAGATCAATCTGCAATCATGTTAATTTTTCCTGGTTTATACCCTTCTTGATCTATTTCAACTGTAGTAAACCCAATCATCTTTAATTTTTCAGTAATTTGTTTCAAAACTCCATTGTTAAGTATAGGAATCATGTCTTTATCAACTTCAATTTTTGCAGAACCATTAAGATCACGAACTCTGACTTGTTTTATTTTTGTAAGCTGTTTAACAATAGTTTCACTAAATTCTATTCGAGTTAATTTTTCAGCAGTGACTCTTTGTCCCCAAGGGATTCTTGATGCCAAACAAGAGTTGGAGGGTTTGTGATATACAGATAATCCTACCAATTTTGCAGTATCTCTAACTTGTAACTTTGAAAAATTGGTTTCTACAAGTGGGCTCCTAATTCCATTTTGTCTTAAGGCTTCAATTCCGGGTCTATACTCACCCAAATCATCAAGGTTAGTACCATCAACTATAATCTGAACGTTGAGTTCCTTGGCCAATTCTATCAAATGAGTTCCCAATTCCATTCTGCAGTGGAAACATCGATTTGAATCATTTTTTGTAAATTCCTCATTTTCAAGTTCATTGTAGTCCAAAAAGAATTGTTGAATACCTATCTCAGAGCATATTTGTTTGGATGTCTGTAATTCATCTTCAGATAGAGTTTTGTAATCAGCAGTTACTGCAATTGCAGATTGTCCTAATTTTTGAAAAGCAGTATATGCAACAAGGGCGCTATCAACACCACCAGAGAGGGCTACCATTACTTTGTTTTTATCCTCAAACCAATTAACAAGTTCATCAAGTTTGTTCATTGTGATTTCTCCAGTTTTTCTATCTCTTTTCTTAATAATGACTCTGTTTCTTTAATTGATTTATTAATAGTGTTAGATATATTTTTCAAGTCATCGAATTCTATTTTAAAATCTGTATTTCCTTTAAAAGAAGATTTTTTATAATTTATTTGAAAAGATTTCCCATTCAAAAGTATGGAAACATTATGAATTGATCTAGGAACAGTAAATCGATTAGATTCAGAAATTCGAATTCCTAACGTTCCAGTTTCAAGTATAAGTGTGTCAACTATTTCATCAACCTGCTCATCATTACAAATTACAGAGACTAGATTCATAGGCCGACCTTTTTTTGCAATTCCATGAAAAATTGAAACATCTTTAGCACCTTTTTCCATGATTTTTTCGATAAGATTTCCAAGGATTTCACCTGAAACATCATCTACGTTTGTTTCCAGAATCTTTACTGAATCAACTTCAAAATTATTTTCAGAGCCTCTAATAATTTTTAGTACATTTGAAAAAGTTTCAAAATCTTTTTGTCCTGCACCATAACCAATAGAATTAATTTTCATAGAAGGATAGTAATCCACAGGATTGTTGGATAAATTTACCAAAATACAAGCACCCGTAGGAGTTGTAAGTTCTTCGTTTGTAGAATTTCCTTTGATTACTAAGTTCGAATTTTTGAAAATCTCAAGTATTGCGCTTGCAGGGTTTGACATAGTTCCATGTGAAAAAGTCACGGATCCAGAGCCAACAGAGATTGGAAGGCAGATAATTTTTTCATCAAATAATTGTAAATCATCCAAAGCTATCGTGATGCCGACAATATCTACAAGGGTATCGATGCTGGATGCTTCGTGAAAATGAACGGAATCTTCTGAGATTCCATGAATTTTAGATTCAGAAGAGATCAAGGTATCTATGCAAGATTCTGCAAAGGTTTTTGCTTTTTTTGAAAGTTCTATTGATTTTGTAGAATTAATAATTGCTTTTTTGATTTCAGAGCCTTTTTTTTCGTGAACATCTTCATCAGTTTCCAATATCAGTTGGATAGCTTGAATACCATGTTTTTGGATTTTTTGAAAATCAATTTTTTTGATAGAGGAATTTGGAAAAAATTTTTCTGATTTTTTTATTCCATCAATTATTTTATTTTTGTCAGCTCCTAAATTTACCAACGAGCTAAGAAGCATATCTCCGGATATACCTGCAATCTGTGGATCTATTACCAGAACCATTGACTCAAATTTATCAAAAATGCTTATAAATTCGTCTAAAAAGTAATGAATTTCACTAGATTTAATTATTGAAAATAAATAGCGTTTTTGATGATTACGATAATAGGTTCAGGTAAAGTAGGTGGAGATGCTGCTTTATTCTCTGCATTAAAACGACTAGATGATCAAATTTTGTTATTAGATGTTGCTAAAGGACTTCCACAAGGAGAAGCAATGGATATCAACCACATGTTATCAGAGCAGGGAATTGATGTAGAAGTAAAAGGTTCAAATGATTTTGCAGATATGAAAGGTTCAAACATTGTTGTAGTTGTTGCAGGTTCTGGAAGAAAACCAGGAATGACAAGAATGGATCTTTTAAAAATTAATGC
>JAOTZM010000097.1 GCA_029861345.1 Candidatus Nitrosopumilus sp. | reverse complement strand
AAATCATTGCACGAAAAACAGAAAATGCAGGCTACTCTATCGGAGATATTAAAATTGGCTCAGAATCATTAGAGTCACAAGACGGTAGAACTAGAAACGTGTCAACAATAGAAATTGAAGTAAAGAGGAACACAGCATAATTGCGCTTTACTTGAAATTTTTTCTTTTATTCTCTTTTTGAAAATCCATACTTCTTTTCCATCCTTCTAAACTTTGGAAGTTCCACTAAATCGTTGAATTGATCAAAGTTTACCACTTTGTGTTTAAATTTTGCAGTTGTCCCCGTATTCTTTAGCTCCTGTAAGATGTTCATTGTAGCAAATGTATTTGCAAATAATACTGAGAGTGGATACAGAATTATCTTAAATCCCATCTTGTATAATATTTGAGCAGAACTTATTGGAGTTGCTCCTCCTTCTATCATATTTGCCACAAGTGGAGCATTGATTGATTTTCCAATCTTTTTCATTTCGTCAATTGATTTTGGTGCTTCAATAAACACAGCATCAGCTCCTGTCTTTTTGTTTTGTAATCCTCGCTGAATTGCTGCATCTAACCCTTCTGTTGCTCTTGCATCTGTTCTTGCAACGATGATAAAGTTTTTACTTTCTCGCGCATCAATTGCAGCACCAAGTTTTTCTGTATATTCTTCTTGTGACACTACTTCTTTTCCCTTCATGTGTCCGCATCTCTTGGGCCATCTTTGATCTTCGAGAAAAATTCCAGAGGCGCCAGCAGACTCTAATTCTTTTACCAGTTTCCAAACACTTAGTGCATTTCCATAACCTGTATCTGAATCAACAATTACTGGCACTGATACTGCTCTACATATTCTTCTTGCATTGTCAACTGTTTCAGTGGCACCAATGAATCCATAATCTGGCATTCCAAATAAGGTTGCAGATGTACCATATCCTGTTTGGAACATTGCGCCAAATCCAACTTTTTCTGCAACCTTTGCACCAATTGCATCATAGACACCTGGAATAACTAGAGGTTTGTTTCCCTTTAACATACTTTGTAAATTTTTCATAGATCTATTTTTTTTCTGAATTATTTATGATTTTAAAAATAATAATTACTGAGTAATGTCGACATCTCTTGTTTCAGGATTGATTTTTGCACCAATCAGAATAATTACTGAACCAATTATTACATTAATTCCAAGTAAAATTGGAATCCACTCTGTACCTTTTGATAGCATTGTAACTGCAATTAATGGCGCCCAGGAACCAAAAATCAATCCACCATTATAGATAAAACCACTTGCACTGTTTCTGACTTCTGTTGGAAATCTCTCAGACAAAAATGCTGGGATTGGACCAAAGCCTGTAGTTGCAACAATAATCAAAACTATTGTGTATAATGCCCTCTCAAATGTGGAATCTGCATTATATAATCCATAAAATGCTGGAATCGCCAATGAGATTGCTGCTATTGCAAAAACTGCAATTGTCTTTTTTCTTCCAATTTTTTGGCTGAGATAACCAGTAAAGATTTGACCAAATAACGATGTGGTTGTTCCAATAATCATTAGCACTGATACTTCTGATTTCTCAATCTCTACATAATTTTGCAAAAATGTTGGGTAAAATCCAATTGAAGTATAGTATGCATACATTAGCCCAGTCATCAAAATCAAGGAAAAGATGAATCTTTTTCTTCCATCTTTACTAGCGAGTAATTTCTTTAACGGAGATTTTTCTGTTTTTTTCTGTTTTTGTTTTGCAAGCCATACTTCTGATTCATTCATTCTGAACCTAACAAATAATGCAACAAGCCCTGGAATGAGTCCTGTAAAAAACATGACTCTCCATCCAATTTCTACAAATTGTTCTTCTGGGAATGCAGAAATTGCTCCAAAAAATACTACTGACGCAATTACAAAGCCAAAATTAAAGCCACTTTGTAAAAATCCCGAAAGAATTCCTCTCTTTTCTTTTGGTGCTGTCTCCATTGTAATTACAGCGCCACTTCCCCATTCTCCTCCCGCAAAAAATCCTTGCATAAATCTTAATCCAACAAACAAAATTGGTGCCATAACCCCAACCATCTGCCATGTTGGTAACAATCCTGTTGCAAATGTCGCACCAGAGAATCCCATTATTGTAATGATCATTGCTTTTTTTCTACCATGTTTGTCACCAAAATTTCCAAAGAATGCACCACCAAATGGTCGCATAATCAATGTGATTATGTATGCTGTAAATGTCGCTAAAAGTGAAAATGTTGGGTCTTCAGCAGGAAAAAAGAGTATACTAATTAATGGAATTACAAGCAACATCAAAACTAGATCGTACCCATCAAGTGACCATCCAAGCCATGAGCCAAAAACTATGGATCTTTGTTGTCTAGTAAGTGATGTCATGGTGTCTTCTAACAAATAGATTAATTTTTACTTTTCAAAAACAATTATTCTATTTTGATCTCTTTTCCTTTTTTCTTTATATTTTTCTCGTTAATCTTCTCTAGTTCTTTTTGAAGAAATTCCCTGTACTTTTGAGTCTCATCATCAGTCATATTTGTTATATTTGAACTAAGAACAGAACCCATTATTGCAATTTTCTCAAGCAAATCTAATGCGACAAACCTTCCAACATTACCCAATCTGAAAAGAACATCTAGCTGTTTTTTTACAATATCATTTATCTTGTCAACATCTTGTGCCGTATCTAATCCTTTTTTTGTGATCTGATATCTTCCATCTTTTGCTTCTTCAATTAATCCTTCATCTAGTAATCTGCCTAACAAAGGATAAATCAAACCTGGAGATGGTTTCCAAATTCCATTACTTTGCTCTACTGCATAATTGATTATTTCTTTACCAGTATGTGCTTTCTTTTTCAATAATTCCAAAATGAAATATCTTGAAAATCCTCTGGGTATTGAACTTCCAACCCTCTGAAACCACTCAGAAATCATCATAGTGATATCACTAGTGATATATTTAATTTTTTTGGGCTTTGTACGGCAATTACTACATATTTAACCCACTTTAAGCAAGTTTGTCTGAAAAATGGTCGATTCTATTGAATTTGATTTGATAATATGTGGTTCTGGCCTTGCTGGCTTGAGATCCGCAATAGCAGCCGCAAAAAAAGGACCAAATCTGAAAATCTGCATTGTTTCAAAATTGCAAGTAATGCGTTCTCATTCTGTTTCTGCAGAAGGAGGAACTGCAGCAGTACTTTTTGAAGAGGAGGGTGATACAATTGAATCTCATGTTTATGATACTGTTAAAGGAAGTGATTTTCTTGCAGACCAAGATGTTGCTGAAAGACTGTGTGTTGAAATGCCAAAGGAAGTTCACCAATTGGAACACTGGGGTATGCCATGGTCTAGAAGAGAAGATGGTAGGATTGATCAACGAAACTTTGGCGGTTATAGTTTTCCAAGAGCCACATATGCATCAGACAAAGTTGGTTTCTTTGAAATGCAGACATTGTACGATACCTGTCAAAAATTTGAAAATATTGAGTATCTTAACGAATGGTTTGCAACATCCATAATTCATGATGGGAAAAAATTCATGGGACTTACTGCAATTGAATTAGCTTCTGGAACATTTTACACAATAAAAGGAAAAGCTCTCATCATTGCAACTGGTGGTGCTGGTCGATTGTATAGCTTTTCAACTTACGCACTTTCATCAACTCCTGATGGCTTGGATATGGGATTGCGTGCTGGAATGGCACTAAAAGATATGGAATTTGTGCAATTTCATCCAACAGGAATTCTTCCTTCTGGAATTTTAATCACAGAAGGTGCAAGAGGTGAGGGTGGTTATCTACTAAACAATAAGGGTGAACGATTTATGAAAAAATATGCTGCAGGTAAAATGGAATTAGCACCACGTGATATTGTTTCAAGATCAATCATGACAGAAATTCAAGAAGGTCGTGGATTCAAACATGAAACTGGTGAGGATTGCATGAAACTTGATTTAAGACATATTGGAGATGAAAAGATAAAAGAGAAATTAGGTGGAATTAGAGAAATTTCTATTAAGTTCTCTGGTATTGATCCTTCTCAAGAATTACTTGACATTAGACCTGTCTGTCATTACATGATGGGAGGACTTCATACTGATATTGATGGCGCAACAGAAATTCAAGGTGTCTGGGCAGCAGGCGAAGCTGCATGCAATAGTGTTCATGGCTCAAACCGTTTAGGTGCAAATTCTACATCAGAATGTATAGTTTGGGGTAAAATTACTGGTGAATTGGCAGCAGAATATGCTATGAATAATACCTCGTCAAATCCATGGCCTCATCACTTAGTTGCAGCAGAAGAAAAGAGAATCTATGATGGAGTCTTTAGAGGAAATGGTGATGCAAATCCCTATGAAATTCGACAAGAACTTACTGATACAATGAATAATAAAGCATATGTCTATAGAAATGAAACTGACCTTGTTACAGGTCTCAAGAAGATTCGTGAACTAAAAGCACAGACTTGGAAACATGTAGATGATAAAGCAAAGGAATACAATACCAACTTTTCAAATGTCATGGAACTTGATTCTATGTTCAGAGTAGCAGAGATTGTATTGATTGGAGCCATTAATAGAAAAGAATCCCGTGGAGCTCATGCAAGAACAGATTATACTAAACGTGATGATGCAAACTTTTTACATCACACACTTGCATACTATGATCCAAAGGAACCAATTATGAAAACATATCCTGTAACAATTACAAAATATCAACCAGTGGAAAGGAAATATTAGATGACTCAAGACGAACACAAAGAAGGCATCAAAGGAATGGCCAATCCTGGTCGTTACGGAATCGAGAGAGTTGCATATTTGTTAATGCGATTAAGTGGATTAGGACTATTGGGATATTTTGTAGCTCATATTTATGAAACAAGTAATATTCTAAGAGGACAAGTGGGATGGGATGAATTTTTAGAATTAACTCAAACTACTGAAGGGCATCTTTTCTTAGCTATTGTAATTGCAATGTGTGTATTTCATACTGTCAATGGAATTAGAGTGATGTTAGGACATGGAGGAGTTGGTGTAGGAAAACCTGCAAGGCCTGATTATCCCTATGATCCAGCATCACAAAACTACAGACACAAAATAGGTATCTACTCTGCAATTATTCTTGCAGCTGTTGCCATGATGTACGGATTAGCGGTAATGTTTGGTGAATAAGATGAGAGAAAGTACAATCATGAAAATTCATTATGGAACTGCCCTTGCAGCAGTAGCATTAGTAGCCGTACACATTTTGATGCGTCTTACAATGGGATTTGCAGAATCTTTAGAATATGAAACTGTTCTTGCAAACTACAAATTCATACCATATGCTTTAATGTTAGAATTAATACTAATCTTACTTTCCATACATGGATTTAATGGACTAAGAGTTATCTTATTGGAATTAAAACAAGGAAGATCTTATGAAAAAGCTGTTTCATATGGTTGTTTTGTAGCAATGATTGGGTTAATAGCCTACGGCTCAAGAACAATTATTATGACTAACATGGGGATGGTATAGAAATGGCACAAGTATCTGGTATCGCAGATGAGCAAACATCTACACCGTTGTCTTCTTCAAAATCAGTTACACTTAGAATTGCAAGATACAATCCTGAACATGATGATACGAGCCAATTCATGGAGTTTACCGTTCCATATGAAATATGGACAACTGTTTTAGAGGCAATTCTTGAGGTCAAAAAACATTTTGATCATTCAGTAGCAGTTCGTTATTCTTGTAGACAAGCTACATGTGGTTCATGTGGAATGATAATTAATGGAAAACCTAGACTAGCGTGTTTTACAAAAATTAGTGAACTAAACTCTAATGTTATAACAGTTGAACCTATGAATAACTTTCCAATTATTCGTGATTTAGCAGTAAAGTTTGAAAGATTGTTTGATACTCATCATAAAATCAAACCATATCTTATCCGAGACGATTCAGAGCTGGAATCTGATGCAAAAGAGTTCTTACAATCTCCGCAAGAATTAGAACAATATATCCAATTTGCTAATTGCATCAAATGTGGATTGTGTAATTCTGCCTGTCCTACAATGGCAACAGATTCTTCGTTTGTAGGACCACAAGCTTTGGCTCAAGCATATCGATATGTTGCTGATAGCAGAGATAAGGGAAAAGATTCCAGACTTAAGATAATTGATGACTCTCATGGTATATGGAGATGCCACTTTGCTGGTTCTTGTAGCCAAGTATGTCCAAAAGGTGTTGATCCAGCAATGGGAATTCAGCTATTAAGAGGCTATTTG
>JAOTZM010000095.1 GCA_029861345.1 Candidatus Nitrosopumilus sp. | reverse complement strand
AAGAAGATCTCAAAAAAGATGGAACCCGAGTATTCGTTGATGGCCGTCTGATAGGATATTTCAGTGATGGTCAGCAGCTAGCCGAATCCCTAAGAGATCTCCGAAGAAATTCAAAGATTCATCCTCATGTTGGTGTTTCATTTCACAAATCAGAATTTGAGGATTCAACACGAAGACTTTATGTAAATTGTAATGCAGGGCGTGTATTAAGACCATTAATTATTATCAAAGATAACAAGCCATTGTTAACTCAAGAACTCTTGGATAAAATTTCAAAGAAGTTACTTTCCTGGACTGATCTTTTGAGAATGGGGATCTTGGAATTAATTGATGCAAATGAAGAAGAAAACTGCTATGTTACTTTGGACGAAAAAGATGCAAAGAAACACACTCACCTTGAAGTATTCCCACCAGCAATTCTAGGTGCGGGCGCTTCCATCATTCCATATCCTGAACACAATCAATCTCCAAGAAATACTTATGAATCTGCAATGGCAAAACAAAGTTTAGGTTTCTCTACACCTATGATGAATACAAGTACCTATGTTAGACAACACTTTATGCTGTATCCACAGACCCCAATTGTTAACACTAAAGCAATGAAGCTTTTAGGATTAGAAGACAGACCCGCAGGTCAGAACTGTGTTGTTGCAGTATTGCCATTTGATGGTTATAACATTGAAGATGCCATTGTACTTAGTAAATCATCAGTTGATCGTGGATTGGGAAGAACTTTCTTCTATAGGATTTATGATGCTGAAGCAAAGCAATACCCAGGTGGAATGCGTGATAGCTTCGAGATTCCTAATGCTGAAGATAATATTCGAGGTTACAAGGGAGAACGTGCCTATAGGTTACTTGAAGAAGATGGAGTTGTTGCATCCGAAGCTCCAGTAAAGGGAGGAGATATTTTGATTGGTAAAACAAGTCCACCACGATTTATGGAAGAATATAGAGAGTTTGAATCAACTGGTCCATACAGACGAGATACATCTATTGGTGTAAGGCCATCAGAAACCGGAGTTGTAGATACTGTAGTTATGACTCAATCAAATGAAGGTGGAAAAATGTACAAGATTAGAGCAAGAGATATGAGAATTCCTGAGATTGGTGACAAGTTTGCATCAAGACATGGACAAAAGGGAGTACTTGGGATTTTAGCTAAAGCAGAGGACTTGCCTTATACTGCAAACGGGGTGTCTCCTGATGTTTTGATTAATCCTCATGCATTTCCATCAAGAATGACAGTTGGAATGATGATGGAATCAATTTGTGGAAAAGCTGCAGCATTAAGAGGAAAAAGATTTGATGGTTCTGCCTTTGTGGGAGAAAAAATGGATGAAGTCAAAGAAGTAATGGATGAACACGGTTTCAAATATTCTGGTAAAGAAATAATGTATGATGGAAGAACTGGAAAATCATTCCCAGTTGAAGTCTTTATTGGAGTTGTATATTATCAGAAACTTCACCACATGGTTGCAGATAAGATACATGCAAGAGCACGTGGACAAGTTCAGATGTTAACTAAACAACCAACAGAGGGAAGAGCAAGAGGTGGTGGATTGAGATTTGGTGAAATGGAAAGAGATTGTTTGATTGCTTACGGTGCTTCAATGATCCTAAAAGATAGATTACTAGATGAGTCAGACAAGTCTGATATCTTTGTTTGTGAAAGATGTGGTTTGGTAGCTTATCATGATGTTAAGCAAAGAAAATATGTCTGCAGAGTCTGTGGAGATAAAGCCAAGGTATCATCTGTATCAGTAGCATATGCATTCAAATTACTCTTACAAGAAATGCAGAGTCTTAATGTTGCACCAAGATTATTAATCAAGGAGAAGGTTTAATGTCCCTTCAAGCAATAAAATCAATTGATGGAATTAGGTTTTCAATATGGTCTCCCACTGAAATTAGAAAATATTCTGTAGCTGAAATCACTGCTCCTGAAACATACGACGAAGATGGAATGCCAGTCCAAGGAGGCCTTATGGATGGCAGACTTGGTACTCTTGAACCTGGACAAAAATGTCTTACATGTGGAAACACAGCTGCAAGATGTCCTGGACACTTTGGACATATTGAACTGGCGGAACCTGTCTTGCATATCGCATTTATTGATAACATCTACAAATTATTACAATCAACATGTCGTTCCTGTGCAAGACTTAAAGTTCCTCAAGAAGATTTAGAAGTATTCAAAAAAATCAAAACCAAACATGCTGCTTATACTGTAATTTCCCAAAAACGTATTCCTGAACAAATCATAGAGAAAGCAAAAAAAGCAAAAGAATGTCCTCATTGTGGAAAAACACAATACGAATTAATCTTTACAAAACCAACTATCTTTGTAGAGAAAACAGAAATTGGGGAACATAGACTACTTCCCATTACCATCAGAGAAAGATTTTCACAAATACTTGATGAAGATTTAGAACTGTTATCCTATGATCCTGTTACTGCAAGGCCAGAGTGGTTTATTCTTCAGGCAATGCCTGTTCCACCCGTAACTGTTAGACCCTCAATCATTCTTGAAACAGGAATAAGATCAGAAGATGATCTAACCCATAAAATGGTTGATATCATTAGAGTTAATCAACGACTAAAAGAAAGTAAGGATGCAGGAACTCCTCCCCTTATTGTTCAAGACTTGGTCGACTTGTTACAGTATCACACTACAACATATTTTGATAATGAAGTTTCTGGAATTCCTCAAGCTCATCATCGTTCTGGACGTCCTCTCAAAACATTAACTCAGAGACTAAAAGGAAAAGAAGGACGATTTAGAGGTTCATTATCTGGAAAGAGAGTTGACTTTTCAAGCCGAACAGTCATCTCTCCAGATCCTAACTTGGATTTGTCTGAAGTTGGGGTTCCTGAAGCAATTGCCATGAAACTAACAATTCCTGAAATTGTTACAGAATGGAACATTGAGAGAATGAGAAAACTTGTTATTAATGGACCTGAAAAATTTCCAGGTGTGAATTATATTGTTAGACCTGATGGTGTAAAGATTAGATTAGATTTTGTAGAAGACCGCTCTATAATTGCTGAAACACTTGAGCTTGGATATCTTGTTGAAAGACATCTTGCAGATGGCGATATTGTGATGTTTAACAGACAGCCATCACTGCACCAGATGTCAATCATGGCTCACTATGTTAGAGTACTTCCGGGTAAGACTTTCAGATTACATCCTTCTGTATGCCCTCCTTACAATGCAGACTTTGATGGTGATGAAATGAATCTTCACGTTCCTCAAAGTGAGGAAGCACGAGCAGAAGCAATTCTGTTGATGAGAGTTCAAGATCAATTAATCTCGCCAAGATATGGTGGTCCAATTATCGGGGCATTAAGAGATTTTGTTACCGGTGCATATCTTCTTACTAAAGATGATACCACCCTTACTGTTCAAGAATTTTCAAACCTTGCAATGCTTGGTGGATATACTGATTCACTTCCTAAACCTGCTTCAAAAACAAAAGATGGCCCAGTATACACTGGAAAACAACTGTTCTCATTATTCCTTCCAAAAGACTTCAACTATGTCATTACATCAAAATGGTCCAAGGGAACAAACGGTCCACAAAAAGATGTCGTTATTAAAAATGGTGAATTAATCAGCGGTGTAATTGATAAGTCTTCAATTGGTGCAGAGGAACCAGAAAGTGTACTGCACAGAATAGCAAAAGATTATGGTAATGCAGTTGGAAAAAGTTTCCTCAACTCTATTCTAATTATGGTTAAACAATTCATTACATCTTATGGTTTCAGTTATGGTTATGGTGATCTTGAAGTTCCAGAAAAAGAAAAGCAGCAGATTCTGGATGATATCCAATCAACTTATGGTGTTATCTCTGATCTTTCTAATCAATATGAAAAAGGAACTCTCAAACTAACAAGAGGTATGAGACCTGAAGAGGCCTTAGAAGCATACATTGTCAATGAACTAGGTAAGGCAAGAGACAAAGCAGGATCTACTGCAGATCAATCCCTTGATGAGACTAATGCAGGAAGAATTATGGCCACAACTGGTGCCAGAGGCTCATCCCTTAACATTGGTCAAATGGCAGGTGCCTTGGGTCAGCAATCAAGAAGAGGAAACAGATTACATGATGGTTACAATAATCGTGCATTGACACATTTTCAAGAACATGATAATAATCCAGACGCACATGGTTTTGTAAAATCTAATTATAGAGAAGGCCTTTCTGCACTGGAATTCTTCTTCCATGCAATGGGAGGTCGTGAAGGATTAGTAGATACTGCTGTTAGAACACAACAAAGTGGTTACATGCAGCGTAGATTGATTAACGCATTAGAACACATTAGATTAGAATATGACGGAACGGTTCGAGATCCACATGGTCATATTGTCCAATTCCTTTATGGTGAAGATGGAATAGATGTAGCAAAAAGTGATCATGGTGAAGCATTTAATATTAACAGACTTGCTGAGTCCCAGACTATCATAGATTCTGGAAAGAAAGCTACAAAAGACGAGATTGAAACTCTGACCAAGAAATATACAAAGACATTCAATCCCAGACTGACCTCACTAGTAACTGATGCCTTGCAGAGTTCTGGCTTGAGCAAAGAAGGTGCAGAAATTGTATGCAAGAAGGGACTTTCACTTTACAATAAAGCCAAAGTAGAACCTGGTCAGGCAGTTGGAATTATTACTGCTCAATCAATTGGTGAACCAGGTACTCAGATGACTTTGAGAACTTTCCACTTTGCAGGAATTAAAGAACGAAACGTCACGTTGGGCCTTCCAAGACTTATTGAATTAGTTGATGCAAGAAAGAAACCAGTTACTCCAACTATGGATATTTACCTTGATGAGGAATCAAAAAAATCCCGCGAAAAAGCAATTGAAATTGCACGAAATGTTTTGCAAACCAAAGTAAGTGCATTAATTGCTGACAGTGAAACTGACTACTCTACTGAGATTAAACTAATTTTAAGTGAAAAAAGACTCCGAGAACGTGGATGCTCAATTGCAGAGGTAGAAGCCGCACTTTCATCAAACAAGAAATTTAAGATGGAGACAACTGGCGAATTAATAACTCTAAAACTTGTTGAAGAATCTGATACTGCTACAGTAATTGCAATCCGAAATAAAGTTCTTAATACTACTGTCAAGGGAGTTCCAGAAATTGAGCGTGTAACACTAGTTCAAAAAGATGATGAATGGGTTATCCAAACAACTGGTTCTAACATTGCAAAAGTACTTGAAGTCAAAGGTATTGACAGAAAAAATGTTAGAACAAATAATGTCTTTGAAATTGCAGGAACTTTAGGTATTGAGGCTGCAAGAAATGCATTGATTAACGAACTTAACCATACTCTGGAAGATCAAGGCTTAGAAGTTGATAATAGATACATCATGTTAGTATCTGACTTGATGTGTTCAAGAGGATACATGCAACAAATTGGTAGACATGGAATTGCTGGTACCAAAGACAGTGTTCTTGCAAGAGCTGCATTTGAAATTACAGTGCCAACAATTGCGCATGCTGCACTTGGTGGAGAAATTGAACAACTCAAAGGTATTACTGAAAATGTAATTGTTGGAAGCAACATTCCAATCGGAAGTGGTACTGTTGATTTATACATGCAAGTAAGCAAGAAAAAAAAGGAGTAAAAATTAGACCTTAGTGATAATTATGGCTGATGAAATTTCAACACTAATGAGCAACAGCAAAGCAAAAGATGTTTTACTTAGATTGCGAAACAACAAAACTCTTCACGGCACTCTCAAAGACTTTGACATTCATATGAATTTGACCTTGCAAGACGCTGAAGACATTTCTGATGAGACCCCTGTAAAACTTGGTACAATTTTACTGCGTGGCGATAACATTCTAGCAATATCTCTCCCCAAAGAAGAATCTTAGACATTTTTTCCTCAAACATTAAATTCAATCCTTGAGAAATTTCTATATGCATTTGCTTTTTCTAATCTTTCCATTAATACTTTTTCCTGCATTTGGAGAACCGATTCCTGATTACAACAATCCCTATTCCCCAATTTTTACAGACAAGCCAACCTATACATGGACTGACAAAATAAAAATGACAATCATAGCACCAAGCTGGAATTCTGATAGACATCTAATTGATTCAATTGGAGACAATCAAGATAACCCAATTAAAATTTCTTCAAGGGAGCATTCTTTGGAACCATATAGATTTACTGAAACAGGCGTTAATTCAGGAATTTTCACAGCTGAGGTAATTCTTACTGGTTTTTCACATGATACTGATGGTGATGGTGACATTGATACAACACCAAGAACCATTGGTAATGG
>JAOTZM010000188.1 GCA_029861345.1 Candidatus Nitrosopumilus sp. | reverse complement strand
ATTGGAGCGACAAATTTACCAGATTAACAATTATTGAAAAAGTCAATGACGAGTTTGCAATTTGTTGCTATCAAGACCCACAAGTTTCAAAGAATAGTACGCATGTGGGGCTATTTAGAACAGGAATGAGACAAACTGGAGGATACGAGCAAGCAAAACCAATGATTGAAGAAAGATCACCTCTCTTGCAAATAGCCTATGCAGCTGATGTCAGAGACATGTACACGTATGAACAAATTTCCAGACTGGTCCCAATTAGAAAATGCAGAATTATTCCAGAAAAAGAATTGAAAAAACAAGAATTTTTTTACGAAAAAACTGCAAATTCACAAAGTAATGAAAATTAAATGGTGATATTCAAAAATTTATGAAATTTTGAACCATTCACCATTTATGGTCGGGTACTAAAAATAATTTAAATTCAATATAAAGAGTCACTACTGATTTGTTCATATTATTGATGCTGATAAATCGTTAGTCGTGATTTAATAGAAATTTTACAAGGATAAAACATACAAAATAACAATGATCAATCATAATGGGAAGTAATCTGACTTTCTTGGCTTTTTCAGAAGAATAAATCAAATCAGCAAAATTCTCAAAGGAGGGCATGAACAAAAAACAGATTGGTCATTATGAGACATTTTTAATTATTATATCAAAAAAGGAAGTACAATACTGGAGCGGTAAGAAATTAGATTCAAGACATACATAAATTCCATATTTAAAAATACCACTTGTGCATTGTGATGACAAAAGAACGCTTTATGTTTTAAAAGAGGAAATTGAAAGAACTTGGAAAGAATTAAAGAACTCAGATTTTGAAGACCGTGACTTACTAAATGACCTCAATGAAGCAATTTTAGATTATTTTGAGTACAAAAAATCATTAAATTAACACCAAAACCGCTTTTATTTTTTTTATAATCATCAAAATCAGGTTTGCATCCTAGAAATTAATTCAGTTGTCTGAGGGGAGTATTTTGAAATATATCGATATATTGAGAACAACAACCCTGAAATGGGATTTGATAATTTTCAGAATCCTTTTAAGTCATATTTTGACGTAAAAAATAGATGGATTATGAGAATCTCTTAAAGAGAATAATGGATTCGGACCCCAACATCAGACACAGCATAATTACTGATGCTGAAGGGAACACACTTGCTACCAGTCATCGTGAAGGAATAACGAATTTTCTCTCCTCAGAAGAGACTGCAAATTCACTCAAAAGAGCCGCAGCTGCATGGAAAGGAAGAAAAGAATTGACTCCAAAAATCGGAAAAGGAATGTATGCAGTAGCAGCATTTGAAAAGATTACAAGAATGACTTTTCCTCTCGGAGATGACAATCTAATTTTTGTTAGTTTGGGATCTGATACAGTACGAACAGACCTTCATGCTGGAGGTCAAAAACAGATTGTAGAACACGTATTAAACATATTGAGTCGCGATCCTACCAAAGCATAATACGATGCAGATTAGAATAAACCCTAACTATTTTTTTGTTTTTAGAAACTCAACTTTTTTCTAGGACATTAAAAATGTTCTAGTATGACAAATTGGAATTCTAAAAAATTTAAAAAAATTTATCCAAAAGATGAATATGAATTAATGAACGATTTTGTTCCATTTGAATTAACGGAGTTTAGAAATTGTCAATGATAAAACATACAAAAGAATGTAAATACAGAAATGATAACGATTTACCACATGTTAACTGCTATTGTAAATGCCACAAAATTATCATGGCAGAATCATTAAAAATGGAATCAAAGACTTTTTGATTCTTTTTGAGGATCAAAATGGTCAATGATTTCAGTCACGTTGGCAATGATTGTTTCTTTTATTTGTTCTTGTGTCATTCCAGAGGCATTCATAAGTTTGATTTGATCAAGTAAAGCAAAGTGTACTCTTCCTTGAAGATAATCTACAATTCCACAGCCTTGTTTTGGAAATTCTGTAACAAACAAATCATGTTCAGACGAATCATTTGTTTTTTCATTCATGAAACAATTTTTAAAAAACTAGTTATAAAATTTCCAAATCTTCATTAAACTCTACAAAAAATAGATTTCATGACAGAGTTTATCCACAAACCTTATGATCGAATTTATGTTCGAGATATGGTCAAGTTGAGCCTAGATGATCTCATAGGGATGATGTCTTCATTAGAATCAGCTAATGCGTATTGGGTTGATGGAGTGTTATTTGCAAGTTTTGCCATGACTGA
>JAOTZM010000021.1 GCA_029861345.1 Candidatus Nitrosopumilus sp. | reverse complement strand
ATTTCAGGTGCAATTACAGACACTGGGAAAAAATTTTTTCTGTACAAAAGTAGAATCAGATCAATTTCTGTCAAAGTAGATAGTTCTAATAATTTGTATGTCTATGTAAATAGAAATAGATAGTTGTAAAATACATAGAAATATCCCAAAATATCATTTTTAATTCAAATTATTATTTTGTCATCTATGGCAAAAATGTATCTATTTTTATAAACACAAAATGAATTTTTTATAATGACATCTAAATAATATAATTTTACATTTAGATATCATCAAGATTTCTATTTCCTTTGAACTTGGGTTGATTTTCTTTATAAGTTATTTTTGTGAAAAAAAATCAATAATCATGCTTTTCCCACATATGCATACACAGGATAAATCTCTCCAGTTTTGGAAGAATTGTAATTCCAATAAGATTCGTCCAAATCCAAACAAACAAAATATTCTTTAACAGAATTATGAAGTTTTATGTAAATATCATTACCCACCATGATCTGATCTGGTTGAGATAAGTTCTGAATTTTAGCTGCCATACTAACTGATGGTCCCAAAATATCCACATGGGCTTCCTGCGGATCATCGCCATATCGTACTATGGTATTCTCTCCATAATCAATCCCAATTTTTACTTTTAATTCAGGAAGATCATGCTCCTTCAAAATTGGATTAATTCCGACTTTCAAAACTTTGAGCATTGATTCAGCGCAGGTTACTGCTCTGTTTGCTACAGGAGAAGACAGTTCTTCTGCTACAAAGTATCCTATTACTGCATCACCTACAAACTTTAACACAAAACCATCCTGACGTTTTATCACATAGGCCATCTCTTGTGCAAATGTGGTAAAAACAGTGGCAAGTTTTTCTTTTGGTAAATTTAAAATCATTGAAGTGGAACCAACTAGATCAATGAACAGTACTGCCATATCCATACTCTGCAAAACTCTTTTTCTCAGAAATTGTTCGGATTCTTCAGTCACGGCAGCATACATAAAGTCTCCATTTAGGGCCTGATGAACTCTGCTCTGTACCTCCTTGATTAGGGTTTCAGAATCTACTACTTTTTCTACTCCTCGTCCCAGCATCAAGTCAACAATATTGGGAGATTTTTGAGACAGTATGCTTACAACTCCTTGTTTGGCAATTTCATCTGGAGGTTTGTCCAATAGAAAGTACTAGAGCAACCATTCTTTTAAATTCTTCACGTTAATTTGTAATCATCATGTATGGATGACAGGTTTTTTTCAGTAAAATAATTTGCCTACAACTATTCCGTGAGTACTTTCAAGTATGGTATTCTAAATATTATTTAACTTATCAAAACATCCGTATCTCATAGTTGGAATACGTTGAAATTGAAATTGTTGTCATAATAATTCTCATAGGTCTTTATGCCCTTTTTAGTGGATTAGAGATTGCCATAGTCGGAGTAAGACGCTCCAAAGTAATTAGATTACACCGACAACAAGTTCCAGGCTCTTCTCCCCTCTACAAGTTAAAGATGAATCCTAGCATGATGACCTCGAGCGTAAACCTTGGCAATACCTTAGTTAACGTGGCATCTTCTGTTCTGGCCGCAGATGTTGCAATAAAGTTACTGGGAAGTCAAGGTGTGGGAATCATAATTGGAATAATGACGTTTGTAATTTTGGTATTTGGAGAAATACTACCTAAAACATACTGTAATGTTAATCCTGAAAAAACATCTCTGCGATTTAGCAAGGTACTACTTGGCTTTACTTACATGATGTATCCTTTTGTAGTATTTCTAGAACATCTTACTAAAACGATAATGAAATTATCTGGAGGTTATCCTCATCTAAAGCCCATTACAGAAGAAGAAATTAAAGAAGTTATTGACCAAGGATATGTAGAAAAAACTCTAGAAAAAGAAGAACACGATCTTGTACACAATGCACTGGAATTTGATGATACATCAATTCAAAATGTAATGACTCAAAAAAGGGAAATATTTTCTCTTGACAGTGAAAAGATACTATCTGAAGTTATCTCAACAATAAAGGAAAAAGGATTTTCCCGCATTCCTATTTTTACAAAAACACCTGAAAATATTGTGGGTATATTGCATATTTGGGATATTGCAAAACTACCTGAAAAAGAATACAAAACAACCAGAATAAACACAATTGCAAGAAAGCCGTTTTTTGTTTATTCAAGTGATAAGATTAGTGATCTCCTTGTTGAACTCAAGAAAAAAAACTCACACATGGCCATTGTGCTGGATGATGCAGAAAAACTTGAGGGGATAATAACAATAGAGGATCTTATTGAAGAAATAGTAGGAGACATAAGAGGAGAAGCTAAAGACAGATAACGTATCTTTGGTTTTTGATTTGATTGAAAATAAAAACAAAATAATTGCTACCTTTGAAATCCATACAGAGGATATTTCATACTCTTCTATCATCATTGAAAATTATATCATGTCTTTAAATCCAAAAATTCTCAAAACACTGTACTTGAAAAAATCAATATGGATTATGTTTGCTGCTATGATAGTACTTCCATCATCCTCTATTGTATTTGCAGAAACCGTTTATGACATTAACATCCCTTCTGGTTCAGCTGACAAGGATGCCCCATTTCATTGGATAAGTGAGAAAGATGGAGATACTTCAGGGTTTATTGAAATTATTGTAAATGATACAATTCATTGGAAGAACGGTGATACAGTTGCTCATACAGTAACTTCTGGAATACCACAAACAGGTCCTGATGGAATTTTCGATAGCGGCAAGATTAATCCAGGGCAGTTGTTTGTGCAGAAGTTTACAGAACTGGGAGAATTTCCATACTATTGCATTATTCACCCATGGAGAACAGGTCTAGTAAGTGTAGTTAGCGGTTACAGTGTTTTATCAAATGTTGGCTCTGATCTTGGAGATGGAGTAAATATCTTTGATGTAGAATACAAATTCAATCGATTAGTTAATAGTGCAAGTATTGATGAAAGTGCAAAATCAATTTCGCTGGAATTGAAAGGAAACACCATAAATGATGACAATACATTGACTTTATTCCTTCCATCTGCTTTGATCAGTGGAATTTCTTCAGTATCAATTGATGGCACCATGACAGAAAACTTTACCCAGGAATTTGAAGATGAAATAACCATGCTAGTAATTAATGGAATTTCTCCTCAAGCAAAATCAATTACCATGACGGGCACCACAATAGTTCCAGAATTTGCACAATTAACATTCATTGTTTTATTTGCATCCATCTCCATAATAGTTTGGTTTACACGAAAACAATTCATCTTAAGATTTGGAGTGTAAAATTGGCAAAAATCTTTGAGCATATTTTAGTTCCACATAATGGAACTATAGAAAGTAACAAGGCATACAAGAAAGCAATTGCCATGGCCTCATCAATTAATGCCAAAATTACAATTTTTACGTGTCTTGAAAGACGATCAATTTTTACATTATTTAAAAAGAAAACAAAAAATGAAGAGTTAAACGGTGAAAAAAAAATTGTGGAAAACCAACATAAAGAAATGATCAATTATGCAAAACAGCATGGAGTTACTGCATCATCAAAAATTGAAAGAGGAGATTATGCATCTGAAAAAATTCTTGAATTTGCCCAACAACATAAGATAGATTTGATAGTATTGTCAAAGAAAAAATTTTCTTCCCATTCTGAAAAATTTCATTACCATAGCACTGTTGAGGCTGTGTCCAAAAATTCAGACTGTGCGATTCTAATTATTAATTAAAGCTTGGTGTTTGCATCATATCCTAAAAGAAAACCAAAGTTTATGGATTTAGTCCATGGAAAATTGGATACCATATGATTCAGTTTTTTATTGAACGCTAAGCATCAGTCCATAAAGTTTAGTTCGACTCTCCAAAAGATCTGTACGCAATTGACCAATGTTGAGGGCTTTTTGTGCAGCTAACTCTTCTCCAGTTGAATCTAGTTTTTTAGAAACCAACTCATTTAATGTGCTTCTTTCTGTGTCTAGCTTGTTTTGTAATTCGTCGATTTGCTTTTCTAGTTTGGTAATTTGCTTGGATATTGCGGAATTATCGCTGGCTTGAGTAATTATTGATTCAGAATCTATTGCATTGATTTTTGTGATTCCAACCTGACATGAATTTGGGATAATCCTATTGATCAATTTGACATTGACTTGGTCTGAATCAGAAAAGACTGCAATTATTGGGAGCCGCACAGATTCTTTTCCAGTACATGCCTCAAAGACAACGTTGAATCTTTTAAGATCCGCATTATCAGATTCGGGTTTGACAACACTTTCAGTTACTGATATGAGTTCAGCATTCAATCCTTCAAGTGGTTTGCCTGTGATTGATTTTGGGATATCTATTTCTGATGCTTTGACATTTGGAGGCACATATAATGCCATCATGAACCTTTGAAGCTGGCCCTGAAGATTCTTGAGTTCTTTTTTAAGAGACGTGATGTTATTCAAATTTTCTGGGTTTGGGGATTGTTCATCAGATTTTGGAATTTTTTGTTTTGCAGTAGATATTTTGCTTTTCAAGTCTGCTATCTGATCTTCAAGTGATTCAATCTTGTCAGATATTCCTCCCTTGTTTAGCATGATAGCAGTAATGGAATTAGGGTCTGCAGCTTTGATGATCGCAGAGCTAGTGTAACAAGAATTTGGGTTTAGCATAGAGCCAAGCTTTACATTTTTAGTTTCACTATCAGATGTGACAAAAATTGTAGGAGTCTTGATTGTTTTTGATCCAGTACATGCATCAAATATGTATGCATAACCTATAGTTCCTGCTTTGACGTTTTTCCCGGTTTGTTTCAGGGTAAGTATTTTTTTGATGGTTCCTGCAGATTTATCGTCGTCTGACTTTTTTTTCTTTATCTCTGCAACTGTTTTCTCAGAGAGTTGTTCTGCCCATCCATTTTGAGATAGTTTTTCTGCAGTAGCAGGTTTTACACAAGATACCATTCCAGTAGAACTTTTAATTATCTTGACTAGTTCTTCAGCGCAGATTACCTGTTCTGCGGTAAAATCAAGTTTCATCTGTTGTTTGGGAGAAATTACATCTGCAAAAGCAGGATAAGAAAAAGCACCAGAGATTAAAACGATGCTTAGAAAAAGTGCAATGTAATTAATTGATTTCATGTAGGATTTTAGCTGAATAACAATCAACATTCTGGCCATATACCAAATCTTGTTTTTATGTATCTGACTTTTATCTTATCTGCTTCTCTTGTACATCTAATCATGATCACTTGTACGCCTCCAGTATCTCTGAATCGAATATAGGTTCTGGTTTACGTTTGTGTAATCGTTTTCTGAAATTGATAAATGAATTGTAAATTCCATACTCTAATAGATACAAAGAGGATTCAATTGTTTCTAACAAGTTTCATAATCCTCCTCTGCAAAGATCCATGACAATCCCATCAAGTCCATTGTGTTGATTTCTAATAGGGTAGTTGGAAGTGCGTTTTTGGCATCACTTCCAACCATGTCTGGTTGGGGCATTTTTTGGTCATGCTTGTCTAACAAGATTTGTTGGGTCATAAAACCAGTATGGTAAATAAGGTATTAAGATAGGAGAATTTTGTTCAAAAACAATCTCAAAGTAACTGGTTGATTTCATGCTAAACATAATCAACTGATGTTTGGATTAAAGGCAAGATAGAGGTTTCACTCTTTGAGGCAAGAAACCTTGGAGGTGAACTATAATGTTTACAAATAATAAATTCATACCGTGATTTTGATGGTAACTATCATGGCTTACCACTTCCATACTTCACACACAAGTTACGATGATGGCCCATTAAACCACAAAAGCCATGTGTTGAAGGTAAAAGATGTCTCATGTGAAGCAGGTTTATGTGATGAGAAAAATGATCACACACATGACCACAAAAAGAAGAGAAGAAAGACATCAAACATCTACAGTTCCAATTTAGCCATTCAGGCTAATTGATTTTTTTTGTTTGAGTTACATCATATCAAGATAATTTACTTGATTGTATTTGGAGTAAGATCAACTAGCTTACCTCTTTCTGAATCAGCACAATTTTCCCTGCTCAAATATAATATTTCAAAGATATTTCTTTAGAGAAAAAGTTATGGAAAAGAAAAAAAGACGCAAGAAGTTATTTAACAAGGACGAAGACGACTGAGAATAGACATTTACCTATTGTAAGAAACTTCAGTTTTAATAAAAAAATATGGCAATTCAAACTAAAACGAAGTCAATTAGTTGACGTCATTTAAGATTAATTTAGAAAGCCTTACCGTTTTATTCATTTGTCAAAGCCTGTAATTGAAATGAATGCACACAAATGTCCAGCATGTGGTAGAGTTTTTTATCATGAAAGTGATGAATACTGTTCTTTTCAGTGTAGTTTCATTGCATCAACAAGGAGAAAATTTTATGGTAGGAAATATCTTAGATAATCAAATCGGATGAGGTAAAATAGTACATCACGTGTCCAGAAAGCATCTGCTACAAATATCAAGGTGAACGTCATTCAGAGATCCAGGATGTTCCTCTACACATTGCTTAGAAAAAGATGTAATATGGAACTGATCATAACTAAAGATGAATTCTGATGAGGATTTTCTCATATACATTATCAAAAGCATATTCAACAAAGACTTAGCCGTCATCTCCTTGGTCTATGCTCCCTTCTTGTCCATATAGTACGTGCATAGTGTACGTATCAGTGACATCAGGATGATTTCGTAGTCTTTTGATGATGTTATCTATGCCTTGAGGGTCATATGTCACAGCCTTTAGAAATATATCGTGTTTCCCCCAAACTCCATTGATCTCAGTTACTTCTGGCAATTCTTTAAATTCAGAAATAATGCGAGTTTCACTTCCAGAATTGCAAGTGATGAGAATGTACGCTTGCATACACTAAATCAGGTTCAAAATAAATAAAGATAATGAAAATCAACTATTACGAAAATATTCTAAACTGTTGAAATTGTAATGTCATCAAAGAGATCTTCTGCACTTTTGATTATCCTCTTGTCATCTGTATCTGGCTCTGCAGTGATAAGCACCAAATTCTCACCAATTGGAACGCTGATGATGAGTTGTTTTGTTCGCCTTGAGGCGATGTAGTCAATTGGACCTAGGATCTCATCAAGATCTTGTCTCATTTTAAAGTCAAGTTGCATCTGCATGTATGTCATTCGCACCTTGTCATCATCAAGCAATGGTTTGACTCCCTTTCTAAAACCTCCCGCTACCAGATGTCCCAGTTGATTGATTACACCAACATGTCTTACCTTGTCTTCTGCAGATAACTTTTGACACGCCGTATCTAGATCTTCTATTTGTTTTGGACTCAGTATTGTCATTGTTACACCCTCAACATGATCAGTGCAGTATATTGTGTCTTTCCTTCAGGTAAGACAATGACATTCAACTTGACATCCAAAACATCACGGTCTTGAATGCACGCGTTAATCAGACTATCAAGTTCAGATTTGTTGTCTGATTCTACTATCTCAACTTTCATAATTCATCATGGGTTTTTTGTGAGTTTTTTCATGTAGCAATACATTTTCAAAATTGCCTTCCCATGCATCCCAAACAAAACTATAGTATATGCAAGAATAGATCAATTTACTTTTCCGCATCCTTTAATTTTTGTTTCTAATGATACTATGAATAAGTTGGATTTACCCCCAGTATGAAGTCGTTGGTTGAGATTTACAATGGAATTGCAAATCGTGCATTCTAATATATGCAATATAGTCTCAAGTGTTTCTTTCATGATTTAGTATTCCTCATCTATTAAGATCCAGGAAAGTCCCATCAGATCTGTATTGACCACTTGCAATCCACTATCTTGAAGAAAATCTGCAGTATTGTAGTTAGAGTTCTGTGGATTTGACTGGCTTTTTCTATCTTGTCTAAACAAAATTTGTTGTTTCATGTCTCAACTATTAGGTATGACAGTATTAAAATGGATGAATTTTGTCCCGAAATAATTTCAAGATATCTGGTTGACTTCATTTAAAATAAAATCAATTATGAGTTAGATTTTAAGTAATTTTTTGCTATAATTTTTAATTGCTACATTATCGTGAACCAACTCCTGATAACAAATTCTATGACACATCCACTCATTGCGAGTATTGTGGAGTAAAGTTAGATAGTCGTAAAGGATATTGCTCTTATTCATGTGAAGAAAAAGATTCAGTTTGGCATAAAGAAGACGATATGTGAGTTCTATGAAATATTCCAATTACGACGATAATGAAGAAGATGTTGCACAAAGATTCAAGAAGCTATATCCTAACTATGACTATTCCTTGGAATCTTCATCTCATGAAAAGGATACAAGGAAAAGAAAAAGGATGAAAACAATGTACTAAATTGAACCCCGTTGTTTTAGATAATGTCTTTCGGGTTTTAAGATATGTTTTATATGTAAAATACGGATAAGCGCCCTTTATCTTCTACGCACATATCATCAAACAAATTATCCATATTGTTTATATTCTTGAATTACAATCCACATCTGCCGTTACAAGGTTTGTAGGTTTACCTAGTTGGTAAAATCCATACGGAAAGAAAAACCTCCAATCAAATACATGACATAAAACAAACTTTCTGAATTTTAGTCAGAGTATTTTTTCAATTTTCTGAATTAAATATTTTTCCGTATGAGTATTAAAATTTAATTCTTAACTATGCCCCCTTACATGTTATACTAATATTTCCTCTTATACAAACCATCATCACATAAAATAATTTTTTATAAATATCGTTTGTTTTCTTTGAGATAATACTTCATGAACCATTTTAGAAAATGAATTTCATCATGGTTTAGTTGAGATTTCTCTAACGATTTGAAATATGGCCTCCTATCAATGCTTTTTATCAACATCAAGGGATATCTGTGTTTGAACAAAATATAGTTCATAATGAGTCGTGAAATCCTGCCATTTCCATCCCCAAACGGATGTATTGACACAAACTTGTAGTGTGCCATACAGGCAAACTCTACAACATTTTTCTTTCCATCATACTTGCCAAGCCAATTAAAAAACTCTGCTAATTTCTTTGGAATTTCCACAACAGGTGTAAAATCTATTTTTTCATTAGTGGTTACTCCTACCCTATACGATCTGAGAGTTCCTGCCTCCCCTATCTTTGTTTGGTCAAAAATCTCCTTGTGCCACTGTAGTATTATTTTTTTTGTAAGCCTTGGTATTTTTTCTGATGTGACCAATCTCATAAATAATTCATAATGCTTTTTTGTCTCGATTGTGTCAATTTGGGATTTTTTTGTAGGAGTTACGCCAAATACCAGCAGGTCTTTTGTGTCTGTCTTTGTAAGGCTAGACCCTTCAATTTTCTGAGTGTTGTAAGTAAATGCAATTCCAAAACTTTCAAAATTTTTTAATTGAATTGACTGTGAAGTCTTTTCTATTTCTTTTTGATACTTTTTGCCAATTGACTGTATCTTTTCATCCCAGTCTTCACAGTAAAATTGTCTAAGAAACGCCTTTTTGAGATCTTCTATATTTTTTGGAATTATCTTGCCGAGGTATTTTCTCCTTTCTTTGCCTTGTATGTGGTGTTTTAGATAGTAAAATCCTCGCTCCTTTACTATACTAACCATGAATATAATACATATCATAAATTATAAAAAACTTTAGATTTATAGAAAATATGATATGTAATATTTATGATTGTACATTTCAGTATTGTTTAGAATACATTATACAAAATTCCACAAATATTTTCAATAGCATCATTTAACAGCTCAAATTAATGTTAGTTTGATCTTGATATTTTTTATCAATTTGGTTTCAACATCTAACAATTCGGCAGGTTGCATTATCAATTTGAAGACAACAAAATATCAATTCGGTTGAGAGACTGTCTTTTCGGTATCAATTCAGAGATGTGAATTTAGCAGAGCTTTCTAAGACCATGTACGCTATGATGTACCCTTATGTTATGTATGAGGATCAAGTGATTACCCCTTGGGACATCTGTATGGCTTTGCAATCTGACAGGATAGAGTTTCTTGGATGAGGTAAAGTACCATCAACACCTTTTCTCTTCTGTGTTTTCCTAGATTGTTTTCTTTTTTTATTGCCGTGGTATGCCATTCTAACTAGTCATAATGTTTCTAAAAATCACTCAGATAATCTGTAAATCAACAACATGAGAGGAACTTATTCTCATTTATTCAATCTTGATGATATTCCTATGGATTAACCATTGAAGCATTATGGAATATTCATCATCCGAAATACCCCCATCTACCCAATACTGTGCGTTTGTCTTTATCCATACTGGAATTTCTATTTCAGAATGACTGGGAGTTTTTGCAACAGGAACCTTGACTATTCCCTCCTCAATTAGGAATTTAATAGTTGAAGCATATGTCTCGTCATCAACTGAGCCTTCTACCCAGAATTTTGTTGTCTGTTTTACCCAGGTAGGGATATCTACTATTTCATATCCAACTGTAACTACAAATGACGCCTTTCTTTCGTTGCCTGCAATATCTTCTGTAACACATCTGACTATTGTTTTTCCTACCTTAAAGACAGAGCCTGAAGTCTTATCACACTGTACAGGAACATCTCCGTCAACATCATCTATTGCTTTTACATCAAAATTTATCGGAACAGGAATCTGAGATGTGACATAGATATCTTTTGGCATTATTAGCTTAGGTGCCAAATAATCAACGTCAGGATCAAACTCATTTTGGGCAAAACTTGGAGGTATTAAGAAAAGCAATAACGAGCAAAGCATTAAAGATATTTTTTTCATAACTACAATGTAATGTTCATCAAGATAAACCACATCATGTTTTTCAAATTTGAATAGGATACATTTGGACTATAAGCACACAAATCTTCCTGACTAGCTGATAATTAGAGATTCTGATACTGTATCTTTACGGTATGGCCTTGTGTGATTTTGTCACCTTGCCTTTTCGTATTGGTTTTGACTGTTTATGAATTCCTTTTGTAGGTGGAAACTCTTGGTCTGACGGCTTGCTTTTTCTAGCCTCTGACTCTTTGCTTGATTTCTTCTCTTTTTTTGCTAGCGCTTTTTGCATTGTTTCTTGATGAGCAGCACTCTCTAATAAAATCTGTATAGAATATTGATTTTGAAATCATGTCCTTTTGATTTCAAAAATGAAAATTATATCATCACAATAAATACATCAAAACAAAACTAGATAATCTCATGTCTCAAGTTGGAACCACTCCTGAAGGAGTGCCTATAATTTTGCTCAAGGAGGGAACTCGACAGTCCCGTGGACGTGATGCCCAGAGAAACAACATCAGGGCAGCAAAACTGATTGCTGAAATTATTCAGACAAGCCTTGGTCCAAGAGGAATGGACAAGATGCTGGTGGATTCACTTGGAGACATCACCATCACAAATGATGGGGCAACAATCCTAAAAGAGATTGACGTGCAGCATCCAGCTGCAAAGATGATGGTAGAGGTGGCAAAGGCCACTGACAGTGAGGTGGGAGACGGCACAACATCTTCAGTTGTACTGGCAGGGGCCCTGCTTGAAAAGGCAGAATCGTTAATTGATGATGAAATTCATCCCGTAATAATTGCCGAGGGTTACAAAAAGGCCTCAAAAAAGGCAATAGAATTTTTGACTGAAATTACAATAAGCATCGAGCCAAAAGATAAGGAAATACTTGAAAAGGTAGCAAACACATCGATGCAAACAAAACTTGTATCCATTGAAGCAACTGATCTTGCCCGATTGGCAGTTAGTGCAGTATTAGCAATCATTGAAGAGAAAAATGGAGCATTCAAGGTAAATCTTGACAACATAAAGATAGAAAAAAAGACAGGTGGTTCAATTTCTGACAGTGAGTTGGTAAGTGGCATAATCCTTGATAAGGAAATTGTTCATAGCGGCATGCCACGAAGAATCGAGAATGCAAAGATAGCCCTAATCAATGAGGCACTTGAGATTAAAAAGACAGAGTTTGAAGCAAAGCTAAACATCTCTAGCCCCAATCAGATAAAATCATTCATGGAAGAAGAAAATCAGATGCTCAAAGATATGGCAAGTAAGATAAAATCAACTGGCGCGAATGTTGTTTTGTGCCAAAAGGGAATAGATGACATTATTCAGCATTATCTGAGCAAGGAAGGAATACTTGCAGTTAGAAGAATCAAGGAAAGTGACATGACAAAACTTGCCAAAGCCACTGGAGGTAGAATAGTGGGAAGAGTCGATGATCTAAATGATACAGAGTTGGGCTTGGCAGAAAACGTAGAGGAAAAAAGAGTCGAGGAGGACAATTGGGTGTTCATTGAAGGGTGCAAGAATCCAAAGGCCATCAGCATACTACTAAGAGGTGGAACTCAAAGAGTAATTGATGAGGCAGATAGGTCAATGCATGATGCATTGATGGTTGTAAAGGATGTAATTGAAAAACCAAAGATTGTCTATGGCGGTGGATCCCCTGAGGCATTTATTGCACTAAAACTCAGAGACTGGTCAAAGTCGCTTTCTGGAAGGGATCAGCTTGCAGTTGAAAAGTTTGCTGATGCCATGGAGTCCATCCCACTTGCACTTTCAAGAAATGCTGGAATGAATCCTATTGACACAATTACGCAGTTACGGTCAAGACAGAGCAAAGGAGAAAAATTCACCGGTGTAGATGTAACTAATGGAACAATTGCTGATTTTCAGAAACTAGGGATAATAGAGCCAGTCAAGGTCAAAGAGCAGATAATAAAGTCAGCCACGGAGACTGCAAACATGATACTGCGAATCGATAATGTTGTTGCATCATCTAGATCATCGGCTCCACCTCAAGGAGGAATGGGAGGCATGCCCGGAATGGGGATGGAATAGACAGATATCTTGTAAAACCACATAATTACATGATTTGATAGTGATACCATGGAATATGTTTTGATGATTGGTGTAACTCTAAGTGGCAAGACAAGATACAGGGAAGCAAACTTTGATCATGAAGTTATTGCGTTACCATATTTTGATAACAACAGGAAAAAAGAGCTCAAATACATTGAAGAATGCCTCAAAGAAGGAAAAAATATCGTCGTAGATGACACCAACCTTACCCAAGAGATAAGAAAACAACACATAGATCTTGCCAAAAAATATCGTGCCAAGGTAGTTGGAATTTTCATGAATACATCAACAGGATTGCTACATCAAAGAAGAGCAAGAAAACATGATCCATTCCCTCTGGTTGTGATTAATAAGCAGCTAAAAGATTTAGAGACTCCCACCAAAGAGGAAGGTTTTGATCTGCTTGTTGTAAAAAAGGACTATGTCCAGCCAAGAGATACTTAGTGTATCTACAGATGATCCAAAATTTTATTCAGGATTATTCATTTTGTTCACATTTTCAACTCACAAGAACAATTATGCCATAATCAAAATAACAATTAAGACATTGGACATAGTAACTCATACATTGATGAAATAAGAGATTGTCAGTTTGTCTTTTAATTCAATTTTATAGTTAATCTCAATATTGAGATTTGTGTTTATACTATTATTTACGAAATAATATTTATCAATTATGCTTCAAAATAGATTCAAGAAAATACTTGTTGGTATAGATGGCTCTGCAAATTCCATACGCGGATTGAATCATGCCATATCGCTTGCAAGACAATCACAAGGAACAATCACGGGAATTCATGTATTGCCAGAATTTCCACCATCCTATGAAATAAACATAAAATCATACAGGGCACAACTAAGCAAAATTGCAAAAAAATCCATGGAATCAGCCAAGATTAGCGCCGCTCGTCATGGAATAGAATTCAATGAAAAAACTGCTTCATCAAAAAACGCAGTAGATACAATAGTAGGATTTGCCAGTAAGAGCAAATACGATGTCATAGTTATAGGTTCAAGGGGATTGGGATCGCCCAAGGCAAATTATGTTGGCAGTGTCGCACATGGAATAGTGAATAATTCAAAGGTACCAGTATTGGTTGTAAAGTAGAATGTCTGACTTTTTTTAATGGCATGTTTTTTTAAATTGAATGCTATGTGTACTTTTTCTGAGGAAATGACGTAAATTCTAGTGATTGAGGTATTTGCAAGTTTTGCAAGGGATATTGTCTACATTAAGGCACGTATGGAATTCTCAGACCGTCAAGCAGAACTAGAAGTTTTCTGAATTCTGCCATAAAAATAACATGTTAATTTTCAATTTAAAGTCCACTTTGATATCTGGAATGATTTCCAGTTGGAGGGTTTAAAAATAATCTACCACTCCTCTCTGTAAAAGAACCGTTGCAGTGGACTCCGTCAAGCAAACCGCATCTCCATTGGAGTTTTTCATAAATAATTCTAATCCTTCGTTACATATCACATCACTTGGAATCACAGAGCTCATCTGTTTTTTTGGTGATGGCTGTGAAATAATTTGCAATTCATAGTCAAAATAAATATCTGGACTGTTGATATTTTTCCCATCAAAATTGATTTTGTATTGACCAAATTCTCTTAAAACATCAGAGTCCACATCAATTGAAAATCTTGAACCCTTCAGTAACACATTCTCAGAAAAAAGAGTAATGTCACTTGGAGAAATAATTTCAGTTGTGATGTTAGTTAATTGTATGTGATGTTTAACTTCTCCTGAAATGGTGATTGTATCTTCTGGATGGTATACCTGTCTGTCTGTTATTGCAAAAATTTGATTTATCAAAACGTAGGGCTTTGGAGCAATTTCTCCAACCACATCGGTACCTACAATTCTGACCTGGGTTGTATGTCCCTCCAAGGGAATAGTCATTGTTGTTCCACTATTTGTTGATTCAGAATCATAATTCATGACTTGAACATCTCCTACCCATACTGACTGGGGATTTTTTATCAGTTCTTGCGGAAGATAAACAATAAGCGTGTCATTGTCAATCTTTCCAACAAAATTAAAAACAAGCATATTCCTAGCGGCATCTATTTTTACTTCCGACAGATTTCTCTTTACTTTGTATGGAATATCAAATGTAATGTCAGATACTTCGGATCCTACATTGTGCATCACCTGAAAACCTTCAGGCAGGTCAACTACGTTGATGATACCTATCATCCATGGATGAATTGCACAAAAATATTTGAACTCTCCAAACTCTTCTTGGGTAAACACGTGTCTGAATTTCTCTCCTGTTTTTAGATAACCGCTGTCAAATTTACCGTCAATGCCCGTCTCCAAAGAACCAGAAGTCACTGTATGTGTTTGCCCATCCCCGTTTCCCCACTCCACTGTATCGTTAAGATTTACAGAAATTTCTTGAGGTATAAAATGAGATTGAGAGTCAATCTTGGAAGCATCTGTAGGAATTTGAATTTTCCATGTATCAGCCAAGGCATAATCGACAACAGGAATTAACATCAATACAAAAAATAAAAAATAGACTAAACTATTCATATCAGTATTTGATATCAGAGTATTTTATTACACATTATAATTCTCAGTTTTGATATTGAACTCGGCTTAAAATTATTTCATGTCTTTTTTCATCTCAAGATATTCGTCGACTCTGAGTAAATTTTTACATCATTTACAAGCAAATCAATTTCATCTTTCATGTAACTCATGTATTTTCAATTCATAAAGTAATTGATGAATTTCACGCAAGAAAATATTTCACGAGTTTTTACCAGAGAAGAATGTACAATGCCAACCTAGAGAATCCACAGAACTACTACACACTTGGTTCAGAATTTAATTAGCATGAATATTAAGAAAAAGAGCTAGTTGTTGAATATCAGTTCAACTTCAATCTGTCCATTGCTGAATGTGCTTTGAATTCCCTTGATCTTACTCTTGTACAGGAATAGTTTCTTTCCATCATCTGTGATAGTACCAGAAGTGCGGACCAGTTTGTTGTCATAAAGAGTCTGTATTCTTCTGTATACTGTACTAATTGGAGTCTTGGTTTCAGCAGATATCTCCATTGCGGATTTTGGCTTGTCCATAATGGCTTTAATGATGTACCTGCAATATTTGTCTGAAATAACCAAAAGAAGTCCATCCTTTGTTGCATCTTCCTCTACTTTGTATGCTGATTGTAATTCTTGCATATTATTATTATGCATATTTTCGATATAACAACTAGGTACACACTGTCTTACAATATGATATGGATGAAATGTAGCAGAGAATTGCAGGAAAAACAGTTCAGATGAATACTGCCACAAGATGACCATGCCGTTACCGGTAAGAATTCTGATGCAGTAGCTGTGACTGCAATTTGTCTTGCATGTAAAAAAGACAGAAGATATTCTGATAAAGTCAGTTAGAAAAGCACAAGCGAAGCATCTGAATCACGGATATCTCCATTAGAAATGCCTGCAAGTCATTTTGCAATGGTATGGATTCTGAAATAAAATAGAACTAACTGATTTACCTTTTTAAAAAAATTGCAATTATGTTTTCAGATGAAAATCTGAATTTTTGTAATTGTTTTGTTGATTTTTGGGAATGTGACAATACTGTACAATGATAGTGATTATTCTACGTATGCAGACTCGTGATTCTTGCAGAGATTCATGCAAAGTCTGGCAGCGAAGTTCATTGTAATCTGGAAGGATATCTATGCTTAAAGGTGTGTTTGCATGAGGTCTTTGACTTTTTTTGTTGTATGTCATTATCCGTCATTGGTAACTGTATCCCCATTGCCTGCAACACTTCCAACATCTACATTTCTCAAGTAACAATAGTTTTAGATAATCACACCTCAAAGCTACTTTCCTCTGATTATCTTTTTTAGAATTAATGACTTCATAACTACAAGTTTTTGAATTTTTGTTTTAAATTATTTTATGTCATTTCATTTTTTTCTTACTTGTATTCAAAATTGATAATTATATACTATGTTTAATTATAATTTCATCGTAACGTACAACGCATTAAACTTTGGTTTGATGCAACACACGGAAACGCGGGGTGTTAACCCATACGATGTACATTGGTATGCCGTATCATACGTTTCCGTGATTTTGTTATCCTAATTGAAAATCAATATGGGAAATCAAATATCTCAATTAAGTATCTGTGCGTTCTTTCTTATTTATGGCAAAATCCAAAAATCCGCCAAAGAAACGTACTGGTATTACGCCATTTTTGACATCAGGTTGGGCAGACATTGACATATCAATTGATAATATGCGCAAGGAAATGGAAAAAGCATTTTCGTCATTCCCATCTATTTCGATGCCAAAAATGCCTGAATCATCTTGTGATGTTATAGACGAGGGTAATCAATTCCGAGTGAAGATGGACGTTCCAGGTGTCAAGAAAAATGAGATCAATCTCAATGTGACTGACAACTCACTGGAAGTATCCGCAGAACACAAGGAAGAGTCAGAAGAAAAGAAGAAAAACTATCTGAGAAAGGAGCGAAGTCATGTCTCATATTATAGAACACTGCCAATGTCTGAAGAGGTAGTATCAGGAAAAGTAAAGGCAAAACTTACTGATGGCATACTTGACATCACACTACCAAAGTCAAAACCAACCAAAGCAAAGACAAAAAAGTCAATATCAGTACAATAATTTTTTTTATTTTTTTTAAATCAATACTATGAGTATTCTCATGCATAAAAACCCCGAACCAAGATGGCAAGACATACAATCAGTTTTAGAAAACAATGGGTTTGTTGAAATCAAATTTGATGATAATTGGTATGTTTTCATGCAGAAGGGGAAAAAGAATATCCGAATTCCAAAACTCAATAAAATTTCCAAACCCTGCTTGGATAGTATCATTCAAGCCAGTGACATTGATGAAAATATGTTCCTAGATGCATTAAGAAAATAAAAAATTCTTTTGACAGCATATGATGTAATTGTTTTTATGAAGTAAGGATCTTGGCACACAGTAGGATTTTTCTTTATTTTCTTCAAACACATTTACGCAATGCATACGGATTTGTTCCATTTTTGTTAATTTGTAATCCTAGTCATAAACCATCAGGTTTTTCTCTTCAAGCTCACTGTG
>JAOTZM010000187.1 GCA_029861345.1 Candidatus Nitrosopumilus sp. | reverse complement strand
CATATAGATTTACTGAAACAGGCGTTAATTCAGGAATTTTCACAGCTGAGGTAATTCTTACTGGTTTTTCACATGATACTGATGGTGATGGTGACATTGATACAACACCAAGAACCATTGGTAATGGTCCTACAAGTGGATTTTTAGAAGTTGATAGGAATTCTGCCATTACTATTTCATTTGAATTTGCAGATGGCGTGGTATTGACCGAGTCTGTTCCTGTTAGTTGGAACCTTGGAGTTATTCAGTTTGTTAATGCAAATATTCTTTCAAATGATTCTGCAATAATACGAATAATTGATCTTGATATGAATCTAAATCCTGAGGCACTTGATAGTATTCCTATACACGTTTTTTCGAATTCTGATGTTGCAGGAATTACAGTTGATGCCATAGAGACATCAGAAAGTTCTGGCTCTTTTATTGTTACAATATCTTTGTCTCAAACTTTGCCTTCTAGTGGAAATAGACTTTATTCCATCTCCGGAGATCAAATTTTTGCTAAATATGATGACTATACATTACCAGTACCATACTCAACATCAGATAATTTACAAATTGAAACTTCTGCAAAAATTCATTCATCCATTCCTCCAATTGAGAGACTAAGAATCTCTCCAATACTTTTGTCTGACAGTTTTGGTAATCAATTAGAATCTGTTTTGTCAGATAATCAGATACAGATAGTTGGAACCGTCACAAATGACCATGACTTTAAACAGAAATTCATTTATCTTTTTCAAGTAAAAAATGCCGTTGATTCAGTTGATTCAATCTCGTGGATTCAAGGAGAAATGTCTCCTCTGCAAAGTCTAGATGTTTCTCAATCCTGGGTACCTGAAAAATCTGGATCATATCAAATTGAAACCTTCATTTGGAATTCTCTTAATGATCCTGTCGCACTAGCTCCTTCGATGTCAACTTCGATCATGGTTAAATGAAAAGTATGACTCCTACGTGATTATTAAATAGAAAATTGTGCTGTTACTCGTGTGTTAGGATATTTCCTAGGGATAATGTTAGTGTTAACCGCATTATCTCCTGTTATTATTACTGAAGTTTTTGCTGATTCTTTTGTTGCAGAATTTGACAAGAACCGATACAGCCTTGGTGATTCTATTACTATTTCAGGAGAAATTCTTGAATTTAGAATGCCCATAATTGCAATGAGCATTTATGATCCTGATGGAAAAATTTTGTCTGCCAATAATTTGGAAATCACCCCTCAAAGGACCTTCTCAAAATCAATTCTACTTAATTCTCCATTTTATGACAAAACCGGAGAATACTTGGTAACATTAGCCTATGGACAAATCACTCAAAATCATTATTTTGCCGTTGAAAATGGATTTTTTGAACCTGAAATAATTGTTGAGGACTTTGAGGAGCCTGAAATTATTCTACTTTACACAGACAAAGACCAATACACTGACGGCGATGTAATCCACATTACCGGTCTTGTCTCTGCCTTAGATTCTTCTACTGCTCTAATAGGAATCTATGATCCATTTGGAATGCCTGCAGGATTTTACTTTGGTGTGGTTGATCCTAATCTGGAATTTTCAACGAGTTTTCTGGCAAAGGCTGGAGTTAATTTTAGAGTAGATGGTACATATTCAATAAAGACACATTATGTAGACACAGAGGCGACATCTTTTTTTGATTTTTATGAAAATCTACAACCCATAATTGAAGATGAGATTGAAAACAAAACTAACAAAGATACAAATCTTGAAGAAAAAATAGAAGAGCCCTTAGATGAAATAATCATTGATCCTGTAATCCTCTCAACTCATGAAGAAACAATTAATGAAGACAAAAAAATTAACGAGAAAGAAACTAGTAATAATAATTCTGTTAGTGAAACCTTAGTTGACAACCCTCAAAAACAACAATCAAGCTCTGACAAGAATTCAATAATTCAAAATCAACAAGAAGAAACTTCTGCTACAACAAAAAATTCTAAAATTAAAGAACCAAAAATAATTAAACAAAGTAATCCTGCAAAAACTTCCCCAAAAACTGAGATAAAAAAACAAACCAATCTTACTGTTGAAGATATCGAATTGGGATTATTACTAAATCAAATTAATCTGGAATGTGATTCAAGTACTCTTACTGATACCATATCATACTATGATGGAATGGGACCAGCATTGTATAGATTATGTAAATTTGATAGTTCTTTGAATTTTTTTAATGAATCATTAATTAATAATCCCAATGACGTGGAAAT
>JAOTZM010000186.1 GCA_029861345.1 Candidatus Nitrosopumilus sp. | reverse complement strand
ATTTTCAGTTTCTCGTAAAACTATATGGTGTAAAGAATTGATATCAATTTGATTTGATTCAGACATTTCTTAGCTAATCCTTAAATGCTGGATGTATTTGTGTTTGATTGAAGTACAAAATTGCCCTATAAAGTAAGTCATGGTAAAGCAATCCAAGTAACATATTCGTCTGATGAAGTCTTCTCTAGGATTCAACATGAGGGCATTCAATTTATCGATCTGCAGTTTACAGGTCTTACAGGTCATTTTCATCATACTACAATTTCAGCTGATACGTTTACCCCTGAACAAATGAAAGATGGATTACCTAAATTGGATGGTTCGTCAATTGTTGGCTTTACTAGTATCGATGACTCAGATCTACTTTTAAAACCAGATCCAAATACATTTGCAATAATTCCTTGGATGACAGAAAACAAAACGGCTAGACTTCTTTGTGATGTTTATTGGGGAGAGGGGAGAGGAAGATTATCAAGAGATCCTAGAGGAATTTCTCAAAATGCTGAAGAATACATCAAAACTCAGGGATTTGATTTTAGTACATGGGGTCCAGAGGTAGAATTCTTTGTTTTTGATAAGGTACATTGGGATGTTCTAACACCATACAAGGGACAATCTTATTCAATTGAATCAAAAGAAGCTCCATGGAGTCAGGAGGGAAATGGATATCCAATGGGATTACAAGAAGGATACTATCCTAGTACACCATCAGATACTCTTACACCATATAGAAATGAGTGTGTGAATATTCTTAAAAGTAATTTTGGAATATTATGTGATAATCATCACCATGAAGTTGCAACTGCTGGACAATGTGAGATTGACATCAAATATGATCACATGACAAATGCTGCAGATGCTGCACAATCCTACAAGTATGTTATTAGAAATGTTGCACAAAAATATGGAAAGGTTGCAACAATGATGCCAAAACCAATTGCAATGGATTCAGGTTCTGGAATGCACGTTAATGTTAGTCTATGGAAAGGAAAGGATAATGCATTTTATGATCCAAATGATGAGATTGAATTAAGTCAAGTTGGAAGATATTTTTGTGGTGGAATCATTAATCATGCTAAAGCACTATCTGCAATTTGTAATCCAACTACCAATTCATACCATAGATTAGTACCTGGATATGAGGCTCCGGCATACATTGCTTGGAGTTCAGGAAATCGTTCTGCTATTGTGAGAGTTCCAAAACATCTCAAAGGAAAAAAATACTCAAATCTAAAAAGACTTGAATTCAGAGCTCCTGATCCATCAGCAAATCCATACCTTGTATTTGCAGCTGTAACAGCAGCTGGAATGGATGGAATTAAAAAGAAAATAGATCCTGGAGATCAGGTACGTGATGACATCTTCAAGATGACAAAATCAGACAGAGCTAAAAGAGGAATTGGTGTTCTTCCAAAAAGTCTTGGTGAAGCATTAGATGAGTTAGAAAGTGATCGAAAATTCCTTAATACAATTTACACCAATGACATAATTGACAAAATTATAGAGTTAGAAAGAAGAGATCAACGTGAAATATCTATTAGACCACATCCACATGAATTTTATCTATACTTTGATGTTTAGATTCTTCCAGTAATCTGAAAGATATAGTACAATGAAATTGTCATCAGAGTAAACCCTCCCCCAAGAAATATTCCTCTTCTATTTTCAGATGTAGCAGATTTATACAATAAAACTCCACCAGCTAGACCCACAAATAATATCAAAACTCCAATAACTACGCCATAAAAGCTCGTGTTAGTAATTAATGGATGAAAAAATCCTGCAAGTAATGCAAAAAATGCAACTAGGTAAACGTACTTGAAACCAGTAAGCACTTTGGGGGATATTTTATTCAATGTTGTTTGTAAATGCAGTTATGAAATAAAGTTTGGAAAAATTTTTCAAAATAATTTACATCATGCCGCCCATATCAGGCATTCCGCCCATTCCAGGCATTCCGCCCATTCCAGGCATTCCGCCCATTCCAGGCATTCCGCCTTCTCCTCCACCAGGTGGACCACCAGCAGATTTTTGGGTGGCAATAACATCATCTATTCTGAGAATCATACATGCAGCTTCGGCAGATGCAGAAACAACCTGAAGTTTAACTGCAAGGGGTTCAATAATATCACTTGATTTCATATTAGCAATCTTTCCTTTCATAACATCAATTCCAGTCCATTTCTCTCCTTTCTGTTGTTTTGAGCGCAGAAGTGTAAGTGTATCAATTGGATCCATTCCAG
>JAOTZM010000031.1 GCA_029861345.1 Candidatus Nitrosopumilus sp. | reverse complement strand
GCCCTAGTCCGGTCGATGTGGCATGAACTGATTTTAGTACATAATGAGTAATGGAACAAAATGACTATGTGTCAGTAATAATTAATTATATTCAACAATCATTACGTCCACAATAAGGATATTCAGGGCAGGACTAGTCGTAGATTAGCCCGTGAAATCATCCCTGGAGCTTGGCACCACCACACAGCAGGATCACTACATCCTCGATGACCTGGAAGCAAGTGGTGACTTGTGAATCAGATTTAGACTTTTTTGAGAACGAAATGATTTTTGGTTTCTCTATTTTTTGGTTTTTTGTGGTTTATTAGGAAACCTTAATGCGTATCTAATCTAATTAGATCAGATTGAATTGTTTCAGATGTGATGGAAAAGGTAAGTTCAAGAATGAATTTGGTCTAATGGAAAGATGTGAGTCATGTCAAGGTGTTGATATGACTTTTGAAACAGTAGATGAACAAGATTCAGATGATCAATATGACTGAGAAAAAATCAAAGAAAAAAGATGGAAGGAAACAAAAAGGACAGAAGACAGCTGAACTGAAACAACGAGTTAAAAAATACAAAAAGGAACAACAAATAAAGAAAAAGGGAAAGAAGCCTAAGAAATATTAGAAAAAGAGAGTTAGATGAAGAAATGATAAACATAATCGCCCTTTATTTTACCAAAGAATTTTCATCAGAGTATGAACCAGCCCAATTATTACTTGGAGTTGGTATTGGAATTGTTATAGTTGTGATTTTAATTAAAAAAATAATTAACAGGAGAAATAAGAAATGATAAATGATAAATGAATTATTTTGTAAGTTATCTAGTGCATCAGTTATTGAAAAGGAGTTTACTAGATGACATCTAGCAACACATGTTATGTTGTAGTTAATGGGTATCATGGAGATGATGGCTACATTGATGGAACAATTAGAATATTCTCCACCAGACAAAAGGCTGAAGAATTCATTAAAAAACTCAAAGAGGAAATGAAAAAGCGTAAGAGGCCTGGTGAACAATTCTCTGATTATTATAATCAAACTATAATGGAGATTGAGATAGAATGACAGAACAATCAGAGTGAGGATGGGATTTTGTTATTTCGTACAAAGTGAATACTCAGAGAAATTAGAAGAACTACCAAAATACTAAATTTTGTAGGCATAAGTGGAACTTTTCTAAAGACAAGTTACTGTCCTAGTCCAGTTGGGTACGTATACCTATCGGGTTCATATACATTGAACTTGGCAGTGTAATTATTTACATTAAAATCTGGAACCATCCCATTACAAATTAAAGAGTTGGAAAATCAGAATTACAGTAAATCCTTTTTAAACATTATAAAACCATAAATCATTCTTTGTCTTTCATAAAATATCAAATTGACATACAAAAGTAAACAGTTTTCTATTCTTACTTTGTCTCTATTCACCATTGTTTTAGCTGGGGGTTCATTGGCAACTCTGGCCTTTGCACAAGAAGCAAAAGGAGGAGAGATTATACCTGGAAGATATATTGTACTTTTAGAAAAACCAGAATTTACTGAACTTGTTACACAATCATATCAGTTAGAAAGTATAGCAACTTATCAATCTGTTTTCAATGGAATGGCAATTACTGCAACAGAAGGTCAATTATCGCAACTAAGAGAAGATCCTAGAGTAATTGCAATTGAACCCGACAGAGTTGTAGTAGCTTTTGCACAAGAGATTCCAACTGGAATAGATAGAATCGATGCAGATTTGAATCCTCTTGCTAATATTGATGGGATAGACGAAAGAGTTGATGTTGATATAGCAATATTAGATACAGGCATAGATGTGAATCATCCAGATCTGAATGTAGTAGAATTTGTGAATTTTGTTAGTCGTAGTTCTAATGACGATCGACAGGGACATGGCTCTCATGTTGCAGGAATTTCTGCAGCATTGGATAACAATGAAGGAGTTGTGGGAGTGGCACCTGGAGCTAGGTTGTGGGCAGTAAAGGTGCTAGGTGATAATGGACAAGGAAGTACGTCTTCTATTATTAGTGGAATTGACTATGTTACTCAACATGCAGATGAAATTGAAGTTGTTAATATGAGTCTAGGTGGAGAATTTTCAAGTGACATTTTGGATCAAGCCATATCTAACTCTGTTTTAGCAGGAGTAATTTACATAGTAGCTGCTGGAAATGATGGCAGGGACGCTGCATCATTTAGTCCTGCTAGTCATCCTGAAGTCGTTACAGTATCTGCTATGGCAGATTCTGATGGTAAATCTAGCGCACTAGGCCCATCAACTAGTGCAGGAAATGATGATTCTTTTGCTACTTTTAGCAACTTTGGTGCTGTAGTTGATATTGCATCTCCTGGGGTAGATATTCAATCAACCTTTAGAGATGGAGGATATGCTAAACTAAGCGGTACAAGTATGGCAAGCCCACATGTAGCTGGGATAGCAGCGTTGTATGTTGCTCAAGAGGGAAGAGATCTTAACAGTGATGAAATTATTGATGGAAATGATGTTTCTTTGTTTAAGGATTTGTTAATTATTAATGGAGTATCACAAAATGACTCCGATGGATTTTCAGGAGATCCTGATAATTTTTCTGAGCCACTTGCTAATATAGCACAGATCGACACCGGGCCTAATCTGAAAATTTCAGTAATTCCATCTACTGTCACTCTTAATTCAGATGATTCTTCACAAGTGACAATAACTGTAGGTGCAATTGGGGGTTTTATTGGCGCTGTCTCACTAGATGTCCTGACATCTACCAATGATATTACTGCAAGCCTGTCTAATGCTACAATAGTTCTTGATTCTGATGTTACAAGTGCTACGTCCAATCTCACTATTACCTCAGGTGAAGAATCTAGTGGCCAATTTACCGTAACAGTAAACAGTTCAAGTTCTGATGGAATGATATCCCGTTCTATGATTATTCCCGTAAATGTACAAGTTCCTGGTGGTGGATGCCTCATTGCAACTGCAACATTTGGTTCTGAACTAGCACCACAAGTACAGCAACTACGAGAACTTAGAGACAATAAACTACTCCAAACAGAATCAGGCCAATCCTTCATGAGCACATTCAATGATTTCTATTATTCATTTAGTCCATACATCGCAGATTATGAGCGTAAAAATCCAGTATTCAAGGAAATAGTAAAAATTGCAATTACTCCGATGCTTTCTAGTCTTTCCATTTTGAATTATGTGAATATATCCTCTGATCAAGAAGTTCTAGGATATGGAATTAGTTTGATTTTATTGAATGCCGGAATGTATTTTGTATCTCCTGCAGTTGTTATTATGGCAATTAGAAAGAGATTCTCTCCTCTTTTTTCAAATATTTCTTAGTTTACTTACGCATTGAAGCTTAAAACCAAAAACAATTCTTAGTGAGTCATAAGAATCCAAGAAGAATACCAATCTTTAATCAGTAAATTAATCAAAAAATGGAAACATTCTCATGTAAACATAATTTGTTTTCAATGTAAGGTGGAAAAATGTTTAATCTATACAAGAATAAAAATTCTACTTGGACAATTCCCAAACCAAAAACCTGATTCGAATCTCATTAAATACTTTTGAATATAATGAAATAGCAAAAATAATCCAAAACCCATTGCTCAGCTTGAAATTTGTTAGCATGTTTTTGTGTGTATTTGAAATTCTTCTTCGATCAAAAAATGTCTATTGCATTTATCACAATAGTTTGGAATATACAAATTATCTATGCCAGGCGCTCCCACAGGAGGTTTCACATTAATGAAAAGATGTGTTTGATTATACATATTACGAAACAAAATTAATCAACATAGTATTAGAAAATATTGACAGTTTTTTATTGATTAAAAACTTTGGCACTCTGATAATCTAATTATGAAATACAATATTTCTTAAAAAAGAATCCATGGGAAAAAAGTGGTTGTACATCATTCATATTGTCTTTGGAATGATAATTTCCGTATCAACAATTTTTTAGATCATCTCAAAATATTCTGTTACGATGATTATAAAATGATCGTATCTGCATATTGTTAGAAATCCTCAAATGTTTGTGATTATACAATTGGTATCCACGTTTTAGCAAAAATTGAAATTGATCTATACTTACTGATGATTTATTCGTACTAGTTTTATTCTAGATTCCAGTATTTGTAATAAATCATGCAAATTGCTCATGTGTTGATAAAATGTGATGATAAAAACGACAAAACATCTGTAGATAAATTAAAATCTATAAAAGAGATAAAACACATTGAACAGACATTTGGTCCTTATGACGCAGTAATACGACTCGAATCAGAATCAAATAATACGATCAAACATATCATACGGGATAAAATACGAAATGTTGCTGGAATACAAAGCACGCTTACTTTAGTCAATTTGTAGTTGATTTGAGAACATCAAATCCAGGTGTACTGGATATAGTAAAATAGCAAGAATCATCGATGGGGATACTTTTGAAATTTTGTTTGATTTGGGATTTTTTGTCATAGTTAAAATGAAATCTCAAGTAGATTCATCCATAAATTCATAATCTTATGAAGATCTTAAATATTGTTATTTCTAACAACAGTAATGAGTCGTGAAAATTTTTCTTCAATCCTAGTCACCGATATTATGAGTACTCCTTTGATCTCTGTAACTCCTGTTACTACCGCATTTCAAATAGCAAAGATGATGGAACAAGGAGAAATCGGAGCAATTATTGTCAAAAAAAATGGAATTCCTGTTGGTATTATTACGGATAGGGATTTTGCAATAAAGGTGGCTGCAAACGATCTTTCATTTGATATTCCAGTTGAAAAAATAATGTCTTCTCCATTAATTACAATCAATCATGATGAAACAATCTCTTCTGCAGCAGAAATAATGGTTAGCAAAAAAATCAGAAAACTTGCAGTATCTGAGAATGGTAATATTGTTGGATTAATTACGTCTACTGATCTAGTTAACCATCTTGCAAAATAGCTAAAATGTCTTGGTTTTTTTAAGAAACACTGTAACTGATATCATATAACAGACAGTCGCAATAATTTCTGAAATTAATGATGCCAAGTATGGTTCTATTCCAATTTCAAGAAAATAATACAGTGTTGGCCATCTTATTCCAAGATAGATTACTTCCCCTACTCCAAAAGATGAAACCAAAGCTAGTAACTCTTTTTTTATTAAACTTGACTTCATTATCTTGTAACGCTCTTTGTTGTCCCAATAAAACAGACATGAAAAAATTCCAAAGTAAATTATGTATCCAAAAATTATTGTGAAAGTTGTGTTTAGATAATTCTCATAATCTGATAATAGTTGAGCCGCTACTGCTGATAGTGATGCTGAAATAATAAAACAGATCAGAAAATTTCTGTTAATTTGTAATAACTGCTGATTTACCCTCATGATGCTCCTATTTGATAACTAATATTTTGTATTAATTGGTAACTTAAACTATGAAGAAGAGATGCAAATGGGCAAAAGATGAACTAAATATCAAATATCATGATAAGGAATGGGGAAGGCCTCAGCATAATGATCAAAAACTATTTGAATTTCTAATTCTGGAAGGGGCTCAGGCTGGTTTGTCTTGGACTACTATTCTCAAACGTAGGGGTGGCTATAGAAAGGCATTTTCTGATTTTGATGTTATAGCAGTTTCAAAATATACTCAAAAGCATGTAAAAAAATTACTAGAAGATGAGTCCATCATTAGAAACAGACTGAAAATTACTTCTGCAATTAATAATGCCAAACAGTTTCTAAAAATCCAAGAAGAGTTTGACTCATTTGATTCCTATCTATGGCAATTTGTGGATTACAAACCAATCAAAAACAAATTCAAAACACTATCCGATTTACCTACATCTACAAAAATTTCAGAGAAATTGAGTAAAGATCTCAAAAAACGTGGATTTAATTTTGTTGGGCCTACAATTTGTTATGCATTAATGCAGGCAATAGGCATGGTTAATGATCATACTGTTGATTGTTTTAGATATCAAAAATAATTTAAAGCAAGAACTTTCAATGAAATTATGTCAAAAAGAGTAGGATTTGATTATTTATGACTGAAGGAAAATTTGCAACATCAGTTTCATGTATAGATGGGAGAATTCAAATCCCCTTATCTGAATGGATTAAAAAAAATTATTCAGTTGACTACGTAGATACAATTACAGAACCTGGAGTCGATAAAAAAATTGCAGAAAATTCTGATCTTGAATCAATAAAAACCAAAGTTGGTATATCAATTAATGCTCACAAATCCGAATTAATTATTGTTTCTGGTCACTATAACTGTGCAGCAAATCAAGTATCTGATGAGGAACACATACGTCTCATAAAAAAAGGAGTCGAAGTGATTTCTTCATGGAATTTGGGGGTAAAAATCATTGGTGTTTGGGTGGATGGTTCTTGGAATGTCAATTCTGCCTAGGTTTTGAGGGTTCAAACAAGATTTGTTAATTAATTAAAACTTCCCTGAAATACCATCTCATGACATGTTTCAGTAAATGTCAGGTGCGTTGATAATATTGTATTTCTTAAACTTGATAAATCTATGAGTTAAATCAATAAAGACATGTGAAAACAATTGTCAAATTCTCTATAATCTCCTTGTAATTGTGCCTTTCAGTTCTATGCGCTGAATTTTAGGTTATATGCAGGATTTTGTTATCTTTTTTGAGCACGATGAATGAGAAATTATTACACTTTTCAAAAACAGCTGGTCCTGGCATATTATTTGCTTGCACTGCTATTGGCGTTTCTCATTTGGTGCAATCAACTAGAGCTGGTGCTGATTTTGGTTTGCTTATTTTAGGATTTGTAATATTGGTAACTTTGTTGAAATATCCTTTTTTTGAATATGGCTCTCGTTATGCAAATTCTACACAAACCAGTATTATTGATGGTTACAAGAAACTTGGCAGGCCAGCCTTGTGGTTATATTTTCTGCTAACAATTGCTTCAATGTTTTTTGTTACAGGTGCCGTAGGATTTGTAACTGCAGGATTTTTTGAAAATCTTTTTGGAATTGATTTTCTTGGAGAATGGACTATTATCATTTTATTTGGAATATGTGTTTCAATTTTAGCAATTGGAAAATACAGTGTACTTGATAGTATAATCAAGATTATAGCTATTGTTTTGTTGGTTTCTACTGTTTCTGCTTTCTTATTTGCCTTGTATAATGGTCCTATGGAACATGTCGCAGGATTTGAACCAAAAGAACTTTGGGATGCTTCTGGAATCTTTTTCTTACTTGCATTGATGGGATGGATGCCTACGGCAGTTGATCTAGCAAGCTGGAATAGTTTATGGACACTAGAGAGAATGAAACAAACAAACTACAAGCCTAAACTAAAGGAGACTTTATTTGAATTCAGATTAGCATATCTCATAACAGGAATTCTTGCTGTGATGTTTGTTACACTTGGATCTTTCATCTTTTTTGGTTCTGGTGAAGAACTACCAAACAACAACTCTCTTTTTGCACACAAGATAGTAACATTATACACTCAGACAATTGGAGATTGGAGTTACCTCATAATTGCAGCATCTGCATTTACCGTAATGTTTGGAACTATCATTGCTGTTTTTGATGGATATTCTAGATCTTTACAGAGAACCGTGGAACTGATTTTTACCAAAAAAGAAGACAAAATACGTTCAAAATTCCGTACTTTTTATGTTTTGTTCTTACTAGTAATCTCTGTTGGATCTCTTATAATTATATTCCAATTTGAAAGTAATCTCAAAGGCCTAGTTGACTTTGCAACTGTTCTTTCGTTTGTTATTGCTCCTGTTATTGCTATCTTTAATTTTAGGTTGGTTACTGGTAAATTTTTGAATAAGGACTCCCAACCATCTATCTATCTTAAAGTGCTAAGTTTTGCAGGCATTGTTTTTCTAATCTTATTTGCTTCAATCTTTGTTATTACTAGATTTTTTACTTTTTAGATATTGTTTACGTCAATCCTAATTCCAAGATTAATCCATCATATAATGCAGAGGATTGAACTTTGAATATTGAGAAACTATTTTAACAATAATTTCCAAGTCTTTCTATGAAAATTTCCCCTAAAATGAAAAAAGCACTAAATGATCAAACTGCTCTAGAGGCTGGTGCCTCAAATACATATCTGGCTATGGCCTCTTGGAGTGAAATCACAGGTTACGAAGGCTCTGCTGCATTCTTTTACGTTCAAGCCGAAGAAGAGAGACAACATATGTTAAAGTTCATTCATTATCTTAACGACATGGGGGTCTCAGCAACAATTCCCGGAACTAAATCCCCTACTTCTAGTTTCAAATCCCTTGAAACAATAATCAAAACAGCATTAAACAATGAAAGAATCGTTACAAATGCAATTCATAAAATGGTAGAGATTGCACAAAAAGAAAAAGATCATTCAACTTATGCATTTCTTGAATGGTTTGTAAACGAACAGGTAGAAGAAGAGAGAAAATTTGAAACAATCTTACAAAAGTTTGATTTGATCGGAAGAGATAAACTTGCAATCAACGAGATCGACAAAATTCTAAATGGAATGTCTGTTACTCCTGATGTTGCAGGTACTGCATAATTTCTAAAATAATTAATACTTCATTCTTTTCAGTTATTTCATGACAGTTATAGTAACAAGAAAACCAGGCGGTGTTACACAACTATTCAACACTGAAACTGGAAGAGTCACTTACAAGTGCAAAGCAGAATCAGCATACATGTTAATTGAGGCCTTTGGTGGAATTGTTAGATTCAACCAAAAAGGATCAATTGCAACTGTAACTGGCCACGTCACATCCCTTGAATCCTGTGATGTAATTAAGGAAGGAGGTTCAAGTTACAAAGAAGCGTTGTCCGCAATTATTTCTGCACACAAAGATTTTGTCCAAAAAGTTACTGATTCCTATCAAAAAGAAATTCAGGAACTTGAAAACAAGTTATCTAATGTATAATTTTCAAATTTTTCATAAATGCCTTGATCTATTATCTTTATCATGATTTCTGAAATAATCATAATATCCTATTTTTTACCATTACATATGATCTCTTAAGATAATGTGATTTTTACTGAGTATATCTTTTTCTTGGGCTGTCATGAATTTTACCAATATGTAATGCTAATTCTACAACATCGGAACCAAAATCCTTTCCACAGAACCTACAATCAAATGTATATTGATTTGACAACCTCGGTTCTGTTTTCTCATATTATTAAAAATTATCTGATCTCTTTTCTTATCTAACCATAAATCATACAATGTTCACATTCGCAGATCTCTTGCTGCTTTGCTTTCTTTAAACACTTTTTGTGCTGACCTGCTTGACATTGGACACAAACCTCCTCAAGATTATCTACCGTTGTGTATTTTTTAGATTGATCAAATCCAAAACCGCCATCTTGTGGACCTATCATATTTTTACTTAATTGATGTAGTATTTTTACTTCACTAATTGATTACGGATTTTATTGTATCTTGTAATTCTCTCTTATGTGTTTCTATAATGCCTCTTATTTCAAAAGTATCTACATAACCTCCAGCTGATGCACGTGTTGCTTTGAGCAGATAGTGCAAGGATCCTTCTTCTATTTTTCCAACATAGTACCCATAGAGAAAATCTAGTTCACTATCACACTTACAGATTAGTTTGATATTTGGAAATGTTTGTTTAATTTCAGTAGGAATTTCTCGAATTCTTCTTTTGATGTATTGGTCAAGTGATTTTCTAATTGTAGAATCTTGAAGCAATTCTAATAATGTTTGAAAGAACTTGTTTTTTAGTCCTTATCTTTTTTATCTGATTTGTCTTTGTCTGGTTTGTCCCACAGGTGCATGGTTCCTCGAATCATAAAAGAACCTACTATTATGGCCACTATTCCTCCAACAATGAACAGAAAAAATTTTCCAACATCTTTGATGCTTGCCAATATTGGTAGTTACTGCTAGTCTAATTATAATTGTCTAGGAAAATTTGATTAGATTCAATAGTGAGTTTGAAAAGTTACCTTCAGTTGTCCAAAATTAAACAGATTGCCGCATGGGTTGCAATTATTGGTGGAGGAATTGGGTTTTTCTTCTTTTCTCAATATCTGACTGAAGTTATGAGATAATTTTGAAAACTAATTACATTGTAATCATTTGTAACAGCAGGAATGATTACTCAAAAAATTAGAGACTTTTTGGATCTTCACAAGTTAGGTTACGTGGCATCTGTTTCCTCTGATGGAAAACCAAACATTTCACCTAAAGGAACTATAATTGGTTGGACATCTGAGGTATTGGCTTTTGCAGATATTCGCTCCCCTGATACTATTGATAACTTGCAAAGTAATCCTCATGTGGAAATTAATGTGATTGATCCTCTTCTACGTAAGGGTTATCTGTTCAAGGGTAAGGCTAGAATTATTCAAGACAATTCTCTGTATGATGAAATCCTACATTATTATAGAGAAAAAGGAGTCAAGAGTTCCATTAATTCCATAGTGCTAGTTGATGTTTCTAGCGTATCTGAAGTGACTTCTCCATTATATGATATAGGAATTTCAGAAAAGGAAATGAAATCAAAATGGAAAAAACATTTTGAAAACTTGTGATTATTCAAGTGCTTTTGCAGATATTTTCAGTTTTTCTAATTCTTGTTTAGTTGTTTCGTGTTCATCTCTTTCTTTTTCCAAAAGTAACTGAACTGTTTCAAGTTCTTTCTGTGCCATGTTTAGTTTTGATTTTAATGATCCAACTACCGCACTTGCTGCTTCAATAATTCCTGCAGAGCTTTTTTGGTTTACTTCGTCTCCTTGAATAAACTCTTTTTCTTTTGGAGTAAGAATATTTGTATCTTGAAAATGATCTTTTTTCTCTAATTCTTCTTTTGCATTGTATAGTCTGGAGTTTGCTTCGTCTAGTTCTTTTTCTGCATCTATATGCTGTTTTCTAATACTATGAAGGCTGGATTGTTCCTTTGTAACTTGTTCTTTAATCTCTTGATGTTCTTTTGTGATCTCTTCTAACTCTTGCTTGATTTTTGAAAGGTTTTCTTTGGTTTTATTAAATTCGTTAACTGATTTAGAATCTTTAATCTGCTCTGAATTTTTAATTTTTTCTCGAATTTCCTTGTATTCTCGTAGGACAACATCTAATTCCATTTTCTTTTGATTGAGTTCTTTTTTTACTAACATTAAGTTGCTGACTGTAGTGTCGTATTCTTCTTTTACAGTCTGAATTTTTTGTGTAATGTCGTTAATCTCTTGCTGTTTTGTTCGAAATTCATCTTGTAAGTTTTTGACTTCGGTTTGAAGCTCTTCTTTTAGTATGTCCTCCTCGCTCTTTTCAGATACTATCTCTTCTTTTATTTTCTTCTTGCCAAAAAGTCCCATATCTCTTACCAAATATCTCCAAAAGATGAATCTTTCTTTACTATTTTTTTATACGCGTTCTGATAAATTTCAGATAAAACCCGATACTTCCAATAATGATTCCTCCTACCCATGCAATTATGTTTAATCCTGCTGAAATGGTGACCTCTTGTGGTGCAAGAAACAACAATAATGCTCCAAAAATTATGAGTGCGAATCCGCCGCTGTTTTTTGATCTATTATGTTCCTTGTGAACCATGATTATCTGTACTCTGACAATGTTTTTGCTACTTGTTTTCTTCCGATATCTGAGATGAAAGGTCCTATCTTGGGTCCTCTTGAAGTTCCAAGTATTATTTGATATAATATTTTGAAGAAATCTTTTGGTTGCACATCATTTGATTTTGCAATTTGGTATATTGTATTTTGAATGTCTTCTGGTTCATCTTCTGCACCAAGTGTATCTACTAGAATTTTCAGTGCTCTTTTTACATCATCATCTAAATCAACTTGTATTTTTTCTTGTTCATCAAATTCATCTGAAAAGTTTCCTGCAAGATCAATTAGTTTTTCTATTTCTGGCTCGGGATTTTTTATGACGCCATAGTCTAGGAGTTTTTTCATTACTCTTTCTCCTCTGTTCTCTTTGAAGATTTTTGCCAATTCAATTAAGAGTCTATAGTTTACATGTATGCTTGATTGCTTTGGAGGATTAAGGAGATTTACATATTCATAGAGTCCTTTTGATTTTGTAAGTTTTGCCTGATTGTTTACTTTGATTCTTCCAAAATAGATATCCTCTAATTCATTATACTCGTTCATCAAAGACGGAATGTCTTCAAATCCTAATTCTCGAGCGCCTGTGATTCTTTTGTATAGTAATAATAAAATTGATTTTGGACTGCCAAACTCTAGCCATTTTTGTGCAGTAACCACATTTCCTAATGATTTTGAAATCTTTTTTCCTCCCTTATCTAAGAACATCTCATACTTTACATGATGGGGATGTGGGAATTCTAAAATTTCGTCTGCTACCCAGTCATTTACTTTTACAGAATCCATGATATCTTTCCCATATGCTTCAAATCTGATGTCAAATGCTGACCATCTTGCAGCAAACTCTACCTTCCATGCTAGTTTCCCAAGATCCTTTGTAATGTCTGCCTCCCCTTGATGATCACAGCCTTTGATCATTTTTGAGCCTATTTCAACATCATGGCAATGATACTTTACTTTCTTTTCATCTACAATGTACTCTGTAGATTCTGCGGTGTAGAGACGATTACAGTTTGCGCATACTGGAAAATAGGGTAAATATTTTTGATATTTTTCTTGTCCTACAAGTTCTGAAATTTTATCTCCAATCTTTGTGCTGTTTTGCAAGATTGCATGGATTTGGTCTTTTAGCAATCCTTGTTTGTAAGTATCAATTGCTCTCCTGAATTCATATTTTATTCCAACCTTGTCTAGTCCGTCTAAGAGAATACTACTCATATGCATGCCATACGAGTCATGACATCCATAAGGATCAGGAATTAATGAAACAGGTTTTGCTAAGTGTTCTTCTAGAGAATCAGGAAATCCTTCTGGGATTTTTCTCAAACCATCCAGATCATCTGAATATGCAATTAGTTCTGATTTGTATCCAAAATTTTCTAATGCTAGTTTGACACCATATGCTCTTACTGCATCTCCTAAGCTTCCAATGTGTGGAACGCCTGATGCACCAAGACCACTTTCTACTCTTAGAATATCTAGATTTCTTCCAAGTGCTTTTTCACGTTCAAGTAATTCTGAAGCTAATTTATCTATCCATGTTCCTTTTCCAATAATTTCTTGCTCTGACATTTCTTTTTCCTAGTTTAATGTTTTGGACATGTACGGCCCATATAACGAATACCCTAACTTTTGATAATACTCTCTTGTACCAACTGCACTAATCACTAAAATTTTCTTTGCATCAAACTCTTCTTTTGAAATTTTTTCTGCTTCTTTCATCAAATTCTTTCCTAGCCCTGAATGCTGTATCTCATTTTCTTCTTTCTCTCCAAGCTTCAATGATTTTCCATATACGTGAATCTCCCTTACAATACAACTATCTTTACCAACTTCATCTCTGTGGGCCTCACTACTTGGCTTTCTTAATCTCAAAAATCCGTAAATTGATTCGTTTTTGTCCTCATAAGACAAAAACACTTCTTTTCCTCCTGAGGAATCATAATCTGTTCTATTTAGTTTTACATCTGCTCCGTTAGATTTTTTATTTGATAATCCTGCTTCTCGACATCTGATACATTTGCATGAGATGCCTTGTTTTGCTAAATTTTGATGTACAATCTGTCGTAAATTGCCTGATTTTGGTCCTGCGATAATCTCTTTTGGTGAAATCTCTCTTTGAACTCTCATGATTCTGACCCATTTTGGGATCTTCTTTTTTGCCTCTGTTAAAACTCTAATCATATCCTCATCTGAGTATGGTGTATATTTTCCTAGTTTGTATTCATCATACAATGGCGTATTTTCAATTACAAGTGATGGGTAAATTTTCAACATATCTGGACGTAACTGCGGATCTGAAAATAATTTTTCAAAATCAGCAATATCTTCTTCTGGAGTTATTGTAGGTAATCCTGGCATCATGTGTGCTACAATTTTGTAACCTGCGTCTTTTGAAATTTGAAATGATTCTACTACATCATTATAGTTATGTCCTCTGTTAACTATTTCATAAACTCGTTCTTGTAATGATTGAACTCCAATCTCTATTCTTGTTATTCCGTAGTTTAACATTAAATCTATGTGTTCTTTTTTACAATAGTCTGGTTTTGTCTCAATTGTAAATCCCACATTTCTTATTGCAGCATGTTCGTTGTTTGATTTTGCTTCTTGCAAATCTTTTGAATCAGTTCCATTTAATGCATCATAGCATGATCTGATAAAATTCTCTTGATAGTCTTTTGGCATGAAAAGAAAAGTTCCTCCAACTATTACCACTTCCATTTTAGTTGGGTCATGTCCAAACGCAATTAATTTTTCAATCTTTGATGTAATCTGTAATTTAGGATCAAATTCATTTTCTATTGCGTTAAGTGATGATGGCTCCTTTCCTGTATAGCTGTTTGGAGAATTGTATTCAATTCCACCTGGGCAATATGTGCATCTTCCATGGGGACACGCATATGGTTTTGGCATTAATGCTACTACAGCTACTCCTGATGCCGTCTTTGTTGGTTTCCTTAACAAAACTTTTCTTAATTTGTTAAAATCAGACTCTTTTGCCATTGATAGAATTTCATAATTTCTAGGAATTCTCTCAAGTGCATACTTTGTGCAAATTTTTATGATTTCTTCTTTTACCTGTTTTTTATTAGGCTCTTTTATTGTCAGTAGATTTTCAGTGATTTCACTACATGCTTTGGATAATAGAGGATCTAGTTTACTCATGAATGCTCATCTTAATTTGGACATAAATTCGTTAAATAATTTGACTTTTCTTGATCCTATCTGCGTCTAGTTGTTTTTCTTTTAGTAACTCTTCTAGCTGGTTTTCTCTTTACCACCTTTTTCTTTACAGTCGTCTTTCTAGCTGGTTTTCTCTTTACCACCTTTTTCTTTACAGTCGTCTTTCTAGCTGGTTTTCTCTTTACC
>JAOTZM010000163.1 GCA_029861345.1 Candidatus Nitrosopumilus sp. | reverse complement strand
CCTTTTTCTTTACAGTCGTCTTTCTAGCTGGTTTTCTCTTTACCACCTTTTTCTTTACAGTCGTCTTTCTAGCTGGTTTTCTCTTTACCACCTTTTTCTTTACAGTCGTCTTTCTAGCTGGTTTTCTCTTTACCACCTTTTTCTTTTTTGATTTTACTTTTTTGCTTTCTTTGAGAATTTTTAATTTCTCAATCTCATCTTGAATTACTTTGATCTCTTCGCGAATGTATTTTTGAGGGTCTAGTTTTGAATAAACAAAGTCAACAATTTTCAGATAATCTACTCCTTTGTCTGTCCGAACTAAAAACAATTCATTGGAATTTATTGGAATTCTAATGATTGCAGCTTTTTCAAATTCAGTAATTTCTGATCTTTCTTTTCCAATCTTATATGCCAAATTAGTATAGATGTCTCTTTTTTGTATAGAATAATGAATTGACATTTTAACCTCATCTCCAACTAGTAATTGATCAACATTTTCTTTATGTCCACCAGAAACAATTTCTCCCTTAACATTTACAACTCCTGCAAACTTCACTTGTGGGTATAGATTGAGGACTTGTTTTGTTAATTCATTGTAATCAACAGTCACTTCTTTCACCATCAAGTTTTCTCTCAGAGAACATACTTATTCATAATGAATTTTCTATATAATCTAAGAGTTTCTGATTGTTTATTCTGGTTTCTGCTCAATACTTTGCCCATTAGATCCATGACTACTTTTTTGTTCTTTTCTATATTCCATTTTGAGCCAAATTGGTGTGATGATAGTTGTTACTGCTACCATAATTACTATTGTAGAATATACTTCAGAAGTAAGAATTCCTCCGGTAACTCCAACCCCTGCTACAATGAGGCCTACTTCACCTCGTGAAATCATCCCAATCCCAACTCGCATTCCCTGAGCCTTGTTTTTCAAAAAAAACATTGCAGGAAGACCACATCCAAATAATTTTGTTACAATTGCAACTATTATGATAACTCCACTTAGCATCAAAATGTTCAAATCAACTGCTCTTAGATCTACCTGTGCACCAATAATGGCAAAGAACAAAGGCGCGAAAATCAAACCTATCTTTCCGATATAATTTTCTACTTTTTCAAAGACTTTCGTAGTTGATAGTGCCATTCCTACTGCAAATGCTCCTACAATTGGAGAAAGTCCTATGGATCCTGCAAGAGCTGCAGCCCCAAAAAACGACGCAGTCGCTATTCCCTCTACACTTCCTTTTGCCTTCCATAGTCTTGGAGTGATCACCTTTGGAATGACAACGACTGCAACGATAAGCATTATGGCAAAGAATCCTAATACTTGCAAAATTGTAATTGTAATTTCTGTAATGTCAATACTGTCTACTCCTCCTTCTGATCCTGCAATGGATGAAACAACTGATAATACTGCGATTGCCAAAATATCATCTACTACTGCTGCACCTATGATTAGTCTGGCTTCTGGAGTTTTAATTTTACCAAATTCACTTAGAACCTGAATTGAAATTGCAATACTTGTTGCTGTGAGTGCTGTTGCAATCAGCATTGATTGTAATGCATCAAATCCAAACATCTGAAAAACTGCAAGACCTGCAAAAAATGGAACAACTACTCCGAGTGTTCCAACTGTAAATGAGGCTTTTCCGCCCTTGAGAAATTCTTTTGGTGTCATCTCAAGTCCTGCCATAAATAAAATCACGATTGCCCCCATTTCTCCTAGTATTCTAATTTCATCATTGATTTGTAGCAGTTGTTTTCCATCAACAACAAAGAATCCTCCTAATGCAAATGGCCCAACAATCATTCCTGCTAGGAGCTCTCCTAAGACAATTGGAAGTTTTAGTCTAAGGAATAACTCTGCCATTAACTTAGCTGCAAAAAGGAGAATTCCTACGCCAATAATTGTCTCAATAAATTGTGCTTCTGCAGCCATCTTTCTCTGATGAAGTTTGAGAAATGTGTCATATAAGGTGATATTATGTTGAAAATTATTTTGTTATTGTTAAATTAAGCAATTTTTATCGAGTTCACAAAAACACCTTTCTTGGAAATGATCTGCCCTATTTCTTGACTTGAGATCTTGTATTTTTTGAATATAGATTTGATTCTTGTTGCTTGATCTTTAGGTGAAATCACACAGAACCCTACTCCCATATTGAATGTCTTGTACATTTCTTCTGGTTTTACTCCTTGTTCTTTAACTAATCCCATAATTGGTGGAATTCTAGGTAGGGTATCTATCTCATAACCTATCTTTTTGAGGCGTAATAATTTGGTAAATGCCCCACCTGTTATGTGAGCAAGACCATTGACTTTACATTTTTGAATTATTTCGAGGACAGGTTTTGTATAGATTTCAGTGGGTTTTAACAACGCATCTCCTATTGTTCCTACTCCTTTTACTTTGTCTTTGACAGAATATTTTGTTAGAAGTGCTTTTCTTGCCAGTGAATATCCATTTGAATGAATCCCTGTACTATTTGCACCGATAATTACATCTCCTGACTTTATTTTGTTTCCAAGAATCATCTCTTTTCTCTCTACCAATCCAACTACCATTCCTGCCAAATCAAAAGCAAATCCTTTTCCTTCAATCACATCTGGCATTATTGCTGTCTCTCCTCCAACAATTGGCATTGCAGATTTCTTTGCTCCTGTTACCAATCCTTCTACAATTTTTTTAAATATCTGTTGATTATTCTTGTTTGCAGCAATATAATCTACAAATGAGATTGGCGTTGCACCAATACAGATAATGTCATTAACATTCATTGCAACACAATCAATTCCTATAGTGTTGTATTTTTTCATCATATTTGCAATTACTACTTTAGTTCCTACCCCATCTGTATGTGTGGCCAAAAGTTTTCCTCCTGGAATCTCTACAATTCCTGCATAATGTCCAAACCCATGTGCTATCTTTGCTTTTTTCTGCAGCTTATGAGTAGATGTAATTAATTTACCAATTGTTATTTGACTTTGTTTAATTTTAGAAATGTCTACACCTGCTTTTTTGTAGGTTAGACTCATAGTTTGATGCGTATCTGTTATAAATAAAAGAATTTGCCTACTTTTTCGATCACATGTACATTCCAGATATCTCT
>JAOTZM010000094.1 GCA_029861345.1 Candidatus Nitrosopumilus sp. | reverse complement strand
CTGAAGTTCATCAATTATTCTTAAGATTTTTTGGTTAAACAATATTTTTCACCTATATTAGAGCATGAATAAGATTATTTCCTAGCCGTTTGAAAACAGATTGGCATCTACTACAACCTAAGAGATGGTTAGGATATTGTTTTAATTCTATCTTTATTTTCTCTAGACTGCATTTGGAACAAAATCTACCTGTACCTGTTTTGATTTTCTCCCAATCTTTTAAGTGATCTTCATGTTTCATGTGTATATCATCATTCTTGATATCAAAGAAAAAAGGGTATTGCTTAGTGTGTGATGAATTCATGCTCTCAGATTCATCTAGCTCAAATTCTTTTTTTATTATTTAAAAAAAATAAAAAAATAACACTTTGATTAGTTTAAGAATTCAGATATTTTCTGCGAAATAAAATCTAAATCTTCTTCTAATGCAAAGTGACCCGTATCAAGAATGTATTTTTCAACATTGTTCAAATCACGTTCGTATTGATGTGCTCCAATTTCTGGAAATATGTAGTCATTACCTCCCCAAGTGATAAGCATTGGAGGCTGGTATTCTTGAAAGTATTGTTGCCATTGAGGATATAATGGAACATTTGTTTTGTAGTCATACAACATTGCTAGCTGTATTGATGTATTTCCTGGTCTGTCTAATCCATCTTGGTCAGTTTTCCAGTTAGACGGATCTATTGCATCTGAATTACGTGTTCCATGAGTGTATTGCCATTTTGTAGCCTCCAAGGTAACTAGATGATGAAGTTTCTTTTCATTTTCAGGTGTTTTATTATCCCACCAGACTTTGATGTCATCCCAAAACTCTTGCAACCCTTCATCATATGCATTTCCATTTTGTACCATGAAAGAATCTACTTTCTCTGGATTTTCAGAGGCAATCCTAAATCCAATAGGTGCTCCATAATCCATTAGATAGAGATTATATTTTTCAAGACCGATCTTCTCAGTAAATTCCTCAATGATCTTAGCTTGATTCTCAAAGGTATATTCAAACTCATCTACTGTGGGCATCGAACTTCTTCCATATCCTACATAGTCAGGAGCAACTAGATGAAACTCGTCTGCTAGTGCGGGAATTAGATTTCTATACATATGTGAAGAAGTGGGAAAACCATGTAACAACAGAATTGTTTCTTTGTTTTCCTTTCCAGCTTCAAGATAAAAGATCTCTTGTCCTTGTATAACTATGGAATTTTCTTTGACATGAATTGAATGGTTTGTTTGTGATTTGTCACATAGAACATCACCACAGACAATGTTGTTAGTCTTTGAACCGTATGATTTTGGTGATACTTGTCCTGGACTTCCTTCAGCTTTGTCTGCATATGCCATTTCTATTTGATTTAATCCAAATGTTGTTGCAAATAGAAACAAGACTGCAAGCAATCCTGCATATTTGATCTTTTGTGTTGTCTTTGTCATGATAACTGATAAACTAATAATTGTGATAAGAGGAGCGGAAATATTCTAAATAAAATAATTCTGAATCGGAAGCAAATATGAAAAGAAATGAGCAGATATTTACCCATGATTGCCGAATCGGAATTGATGTTTCCAGTTTGCCTGAAATCAATAATAATGTGTTCAGCCAATCTGTTTTGTGACTGATGAGATTGATAAAATCATATTGGCTCATCTAGGAAAAAATGCTCGAATTTCATCGCAAGATATTGCAACAAATCTACAAGATCTAGGTTACACTATAACCGATAGAGCAGTAAGACAAAGGTTTGCACGACTTGAAAAGAACAATGTGATTTTGGGTTATTCTGCTATACTGAATCCAAGTTTGATATCCGAAAAAGTGAATCGTACCATAATTTTAAAATTTAAATTAACAAAAAAAACAGAAGCTTTAGTTGAACTACTAACTAAATATGTTGAAGAATCAATCTTTTGTACATATTCTAGTAAGTTAAGCGGAGACTTTGACTGGATTTGTCACTTTGTTTTTGATTCAGTAGATCAATTTGATCTTGAATCTAATAATTTTCTAAGTAGATTTGGAGAACTGATTTCTGATTATCGTTCATATGAATCAAAAATGATAAAATCTTCTCCATACATGGTATATGATGAACAGGAACTAAAAGAAAAAAAATTACGTGTTTATAGTATTTTAAATTCTTTAAAAATACATGATAGTCTAAATGATCGACTTCAAGCTATAGTTGATAGTCTAGTAACATACTTTGATGGTTATTTTGCACGACTTTGGTTTGTTGATAAGGATAGAAAATGGTTGATTCTAAAGTTCAGTTCTGGAAAATACAAGAACATTGATGGTGAATTCTCTAAAGTATCAATTGATTCGCTAAAGATTGGACCTGTAGTAAAAACTAGAAAAGCTGTTGTTACAAATGATGTAGCTCATGATCCTAGAGTAAAACATCATGATTGGGCCAAAAAAGAAAAACTGCAATCTTTTGCAGCATATCCACTAACTTACAAAGGAAAATCTATTGCAGTTCTGGCGCTGTTTAGCAAAAAAAAACTTAGTCACATTGATTTTGAAATTTTAGGCATTTTTTGTGATCAATTATCAAAAGAATTAACAGGGTTTTTTGAGGCTAAGGATTTTTTATCTGAATAGATCTCAGAAATTATTGAAATGATGATTTCCGATTTAGAAATAATTGACTATTAGAAGATATTTTCTAGTAAAATTCACTTCCGAATCAGAAATGAATACTGATTTTTTGTTCCGAGGAGAATATTATCATATTTGACTGATCCAATTTATGAAAACACAAAAAATAGAACTAAAATCTAGAAAAACTGCTATTTCAAATAGCAAATTTCTAAGATTAGTATTTGGGGGAATTATTGCAACTGTTGCATTTGATGCAGTAATGTATGCTGATATTATAATAACTGGAATTCCACTTGACATTGTAACAGTTCTAGGACAATTGACTGTTGGAGAAAATGAATCAACTCAACTCGTTGGGCATGTAATTCATCTTACCAATGGTATTGGCTTAGCTTTGTTATTTGGATATGCTGTACTCCCAATATCAAAAAGAATTATCCAATTACCAGTTTGGATATATGCCACAATCTTCGCTTTAATTGAAGTAGTTGTAGCAGTTTGGTTTGTAATGTTGCCCTCATTAGGTGCAGGAATTGCAGGACTGGACATAGCACCAGAAGTACCAATAATGACTGCCATTAGACATGTTGTCTTTGGAATTGTATTGGGATTATCATTGAAAGGGAGAGTTGATGAAAAATGAGTACATCAACTCTCTCTTCTTTGAATAATAAGCAAGTACAACTTGCTTTAGAAATGCTTCGTGTAAATCGAAGAAATGAATTCAAAGAAATAGCACAAGAAATAGGTGTTGAGACTAGAAAAAATTGGGAACAAATCGTTTTGCGATTTAGTCTAGAGATAAACAGCTGTTTTGTTAAATGGCAAGACAATGAAAACATAAAAAATAATGTACGAAGCTGTTTTATCATTATGCAAAAACTGGTAAAAGACCATAAAGTTTCTCATGCCATAAAAATTCTAGATCTTACAAACAAGATAACAGAAGACTTTGAAACAATTTTTAAAAAAATGGGGAGAGCGTGATTGCAAAAAATCATCTCTCCATTTACTGAAAAAACTGCAAGACAAAAAGTAAGTATTGCTCAAGATACATGGAATACTCGTGATCCAGAGATAGTTGCAAATGCATACACTATAGATTCCCAATGGAGAAATCGTACTGCCTTCTTTAAAGGAAGAAATACAATTAAAGAATTTTTAAAAAGAAAATGGGATAAAGAGCTTGATTATAATCTTGAAAAAGAATTATGGGCATATTCTGAAAATAGAATTTCTGTTAGGTTTGAGTATGAATGGCGTGATGCTGATACTGGTCAATGGTATAGGACTCATGGAAATGAACACTGGGAATTTGATGAGTATGGTTTAATGAAAATATGTGATATGAGTGCAAATGATATTCCAATTGTTGAATCTGAACGGAGAATTGGGAAAAATTGAAACGCTATCTTTATGCCCTAATTCCTGCAGTTGCTTTCTTAATGATATTTACCAATGCATTTTTTGGACACATGATATTTGTGTCCGACACTGAGCAGGTAGCAAACAAGTATTCTGTATATGCACATTTGCAACCAGAATGGAATAGTGATTCAAAGAATATTATGTTTGAGGTTACAAACTCTTGGTACAAGTCAGGTAAAGATAGCAATGGCAACCATGTAATGGAGGCATCTGCCAAGGAATACAACACAAACCAACTGAATTACATCAACGGCAAGTCATATGTAGAACTAAAACATGAATTCAGCGACTGTCAGGAAGAATGGCAACCAATGCTATACAGAAAGGCAGTAGACACTGTACGACATGAGATAGAATATGTACAAGGAAAACAACTAAGTACAAATCCAGACATCTCTGTGTATCCTGATATTGAGAACAAAAACTATGACAATTCAAAGCAACAATCAAAAATCAAAAATGGATACGTACAGTATATTCCAATTTGCACCTCCAATGATTTTACGTCATATGATTATAGCCTGAAAACAGACAACAAAGATATTGGATTTGATGTGTACTTTGTCAAATCGCTAGAAGAACGTACTGATTTTTTCGCTATTGAACAAAGCTTTGATTATTATGATGATAAGGATTGCTTTGCACAAAATAAGCAAAGCTATAGTGGAACTTGCAAAAATATCTCAAAAAATAGTGGATTGCTAGTTGTTGTACCAGATGAATTAGTTCCCTGGATTACCAAATTTACTATAAACCTGTATGAGATAGATAGCGGTATGTGAATAAATTGCAGCAATGAGTTTACTAGCAAATTTAGGCTCAATTATCTTGCTCTTTTGATTTTTACATCATTTTTTATGATTCTCTAAGAAGGCTAATTCTAAAAGTTTTTTATTACTACTCTAATTTGATCTATCAATGAAAATAGCAAAGACAATGACATTCTCAATTCTTGCAATAATTGCAACTGGTCTATTAATGACTACACCAGCTGCTTTTGCAGATCATTCAGAAGTTACAATTGAAGCTGTACTAGGTTCTGGTGCACCCGGTTGTGAGGAAACTGCAGAGGGATGTTACATTCCAAGTACTGCAACAGTTGATGTTGGTGGAGTTGTAATTATGTCAAACCCTGACACTGCAGCCCATACATTCACAGCAGGAAGTCCAGCTGACGGTCCAACAGGGGAATTTGATACAGGACTAGTAATGGCAGGAAATTCCTTTGAATGGTCCCCAGACACAGTAGGTGAAGTTCCTTACTTTTGTATGGTACATCCTTGGATGGTAGGTTTGATTGTAGTACAAGAAGCAGAAGCTGAAGAAGAAACTCATGAAGAAGAAATGATGGAAGAAACTCATGAAGAAGAAATGATGGAAGAAACTCATGAAGAAGAAATGATGGAAACGCAAGAGGACATTTACGTTACACTGGATCATGATATTTCTGGTGGTAGTGTAACCGAGATGGAAATCGAGATGGATTCCAACTCTTTAGTTATTGAAGTTGACGCAACTGATAATGGTTCAATTTCTGTTACTCTGCCAAGAGATGTAATTGATGCAACAAACAATGGTAATGATGACGACTTCTTTGTCATAGTTGATGGTGAGGAAGTTGACTTTCAGGAAACAAAAACATCCACTGATAGAACACTAACCGTAGAATTCCCAGCGGGTGCTGAGGAGATTGAGATAATTGGCACCTTTGTAGTTCCAGAATTTGGTACAATTGCAGCAATGATTCTAGCAGTTGCAATTATATCCATAATTGCAGTTTCTGCAAAATCTAGACTCAGTATTATGCCAAGACTGTAACACAAAAAAATCCTTATTTTTTCTTTTTTATTTTCTAAAAAATATACAAAATTAGATAGACTAAACTACAAATTTTTCAATCTCTACTCAAAATTTTTACTTTGTATGTCTTTCCAGTATTTTTCTATCATTTGTAGAATGTCTGCATATGTCCTAAATTCCTCATCAGTTGTATTTTCCCAAAACCCTTCCCAATCCTGCATTGATTTTTTTGCTATTTCAAAATTAGATTTTCGAATGGCATAAGACCACATTTCAAAGAATTGTTGCATTTGAATTTCTGCAACTTGCTTTGTATTCTTTTCCCAAAATTCTTCTATTCTTTTAATAATTTCAGAATTTGATTCTAAAGCTTTTTTCCAAACCAATGTGTAATTTAGTGGAGAATCAATGTAATTATTATGCCAAAATTCAAAACTTTGTTTCAAAATCTCTTTAAAACCATTATTTGCTGAAAATATGTTGGATTGAGATGCCTTAGTATTTTTAGCGTTCACTGGCATAATATAACGAATTTAAAAAATAAGGATTACTCTGTTTTTTACTTACAATTATTCAAATTAATGCAAAAAAGAGAATAAATTTTCAGAAATTTTGTATAACAATCAAAGGATCTATTTTACAAAAAACCTTCTAAAATTTGAGACAACA
>JAOTZM010000093.1 GCA_029861345.1 Candidatus Nitrosopumilus sp. | reverse complement strand
TTGCCAATCCCAATAACTGAAATTTCTGGGTCATCTTTAAGAAAAGAGGTAATTCTACTACCAATGGAGCCATAACCATTAATGAAAATCTTTTTCACGTTTTTGCTAGATGTATCCCATTTATTTACCTGATGGAAATATATTGAAAAAGTTAGCAAAATTTGTATACTTTAAGAGATTTACATCATGAAACTAGAATATTAAAAATTATGATTGTATCTGAATTTTCTTCTCAAGATTTCTTAATTGTCGTGATAACAAATAGTGGATTCATAAGCTTAAGATTTTTTTGTAATTCTATAATTCAACAAATATTCAAGGTAAAAACATAGTCTTAAAACCTATAAAATATTATGTTTTAAATCTGACAAAACCAGACATAATTCTTGAAAAAATGAAGAATAAAATTGAAGCAAGAATCATTCTATTAATTATAGGGACCCAATAGGAATAAGATCATTATATCAATAATTAGACAATTTCAATCATAAGATAAATAATATTTAAGAAAATATTATATTAAACAATATGTTTGATAATCACAGTGAATGGCTTAGATCAATTCTTAGCAAGCTCTTTAGAGAATGTAATTAAACAAAATCTTGGAAAAAATACAGTCAAAAAAATCCAAAATCGGCTTTTTGAGAAATATGGGATATCTTTAATACAATCAATCAAAGAATTCCAAAAAATCGATGCAGTCTTAAAAGAATTTTTTGGTTCAGGAGCAAACGGAATTGAAGTGGAGTTTTTAGAAGATGTTTGTAAAATTAAATCAAGAGATAAAACAAACAAAAAGTGTACTATAAAAGATGAAAAAATCAGTCAGTTGATTTTGGAATCGTTTCGTGATGATAACAAAATATCAATCATTAATTCAATTATTGATGAACCAAAAATTATTTCGAATATTTTGAATGAAAACAAAATTCCACAAACTTCAGGATATAGAAAAATAAATCAGATGATAATAGATGGTTTGATAGTTCCTAGTGATTCAACTATCATTGAAGGAAAAAAAGTTGTAAAATACAAATCATTATTCGAGGGTATTCAAATTAAGATAGTAAAAAATAAGATAACTGTCGAAGTGGAGTTAAGCAGTCAAAATTTTGATAACAGTTCAATTCTTCAAACAATTCATAATTAACTTAAAGTATATCTAAAATATTAAATGAACATGCTCTTTTTGATTTTAGAGATTAATCATATAGTTTTACTTTCATAAAGTAGAATGTGTTATAAATCATGAAGGTATTTTGTAAAATCAATATGGTGAATATTGAATTTATCATTTAAAATAAAAAAATTCTTAATTAATAAATTCAAAACTCAACAAAATCTCAAAATATTTACTACGGTCAGGTTTGTAATTCTTGCAGCTGTATTTTCTGCGTTACCGGATGTAATTCCAAAACAAATACTGGAAGGAAATTCATCTGAAACTACATTGAATCCTATTGTTTTAGTATTTTATTTTATGTGATTACTGCTTTAGTTTTCACTCCACTTGCAAAAAATAAATCCCCAATAAAAAAATGGCAAAACCAACAATCACACTATTATTCATTCTTGGTTTGGCAGAATCATCAGGAATATTATTGTATTCTATTAGACTTGTAGATACTAGCGCAGTAAATGCTTCAATATTAGGAAACGGTGAAACAATATTTCCATTCTTGTTGGATTTATAATATTTCGTGAGAGATTAAACAGAAAAGAAATTTTAGCATTTTTACTAATAGTAATAGGAACTATTTTTTTACCTATAACTTCAGATATTTACGATCATGGTTTTACCTTTTCAGATTTTGTTTTTGGCTACATGATGATTCTGTTGGCAGGTGTCTTTTATTGTCTGGATACTTTCATTGCAAAACATATCAACATTTCAATTAATGCTCTAAGAGTAGCTCAAATGATACCCCCATCTTAGGGACAGTTTTTGCTCTTATACTTATGCTAATTTTTGAAATTCCACTTGTAGTGGATTGACAACACTCAATTATTTCAGTAATAGAAGTTTTTGGGTTAGGATTTGTATCTTTATTTTTCATTATTACATTAAGATTGATTGGAGCAGTGAAAACTGTTTTAATTTATTCTGCCAATACGATCTTTGGAGTAATTTATTCTGGAATTTATCTTGCTGAACCAATTATATGAATAAATTTCACTTCATTAGTAATAGTGATGTTTGGGTTTTACACTTTGCGAATTAGAGTTAGTTCAGATCCATGGTTAGAAATTGGTATTTTGATTTTTAAATACGCACATATTCGCTCTGAGATCAATTTCCAATTTTGGCAGGACGTGATTATAAACTAGGAATCTAAGTGACCATATGAAACAAAATAAAATTACAATTAACAATAATTTTGCAAAGGAGACACATCTAAATTGAAGATACATCTCATCCAAGTGTCAGACAACAAACAAAATCTAATTCGTTCGCTGAATCATTCTGAAGAGATTATTATTGAACATACACAAGTTAAAGTAATTGACAGATATTCTGGGAAAATCATAGAAGGGTTTACTCTTGAAGGACTAGGCCAGTTAGCATGGATGCCAATAGAAACAACAGGGAATCATGAAGTCTTTGTTCAGATATTTGTGGGCTCACAGATAGAGGTGGAGGAAAAACATCCTTCAATAAAAAAGATAGAAAAATAATATTCAACGGGAATAAAATTCTAGGACAGTAAACTGTAATATTATTTTACAGTAACAGATTTTGCAAGATTTTTGGGGTAATCAGGATCTATTCCTCTTTCCACAGCAAGATAATACGAAATAAGCTGTAATGGGATTATTTCGATCAATGGATAAAGTTCCTCACGAATGGTAGGAATTTTAATCCAAAAATCATAACTAGGATCAGGTTTGTTAGATATACCAATTATTTTAGCTTCTCTAGATTTTATTTCATGCACACTAGATATGTTATCTACATACGCATCATCATCAGGATTAATTACGATAACATATGTTGACGAATCCATTAATGCAAGTGGTCCATGTTTGAGTTCTCCTCCAGCTATTCCTTCTGCATGAACATATGTGATTTCCTTAATTTTCAATGCCCCTTCTTTTGCAATTGGATAATGTATTCCTCTACCAATAACAAAAAGATTTTGAATGTTTTTGATAGATTTCGCTAGTTCTTGGATGTGAGAAGTGTTTGACAACATCTTTGTATATGCATTAGAAATAGTATGAAAATTAATTGCAAGGCAGTTTTCACACAGTTTATCCGCAATTTTATACAAAATTGCCATTTGGGAGGTAAAACTTTTTGTTGCAGCTACACCTACTTCTGGACCACAATTCAGTCCAATTGAATGGATAGATTCTCGTGCAAGTGAGGAATTTTTTGAGTTTACCATAGACAATATCTTAGCGTTTTTCTTTTTTCCTATAGAAACAGATTCAAGTATATCAGCACTCTCCCCACTTTGAGATATTCCAAAGAGAGTAGAATCGGAGACGAGGTATCGAGAGGAATATTTCATCTCACTTGCCATAACATGTTCAACTTTCTTTCCTGCAAATCGTGAGAAAAGATATTTTGCAATAACTGCTATGTTATAGCTTGTTCCACTACCTGTAACATATACATAATCTGAATCTCGAATAGATTGCGTAATTTTTTCAAGACAGTTGTTATCTCCTTCTCCTGCCATAAGAATAGTATTAGGTTGTTCAAAAATTTCTTTTTCTGTATAATATCTAAATGATCCTTTGGTTACATTTTGATAACTTTTTGGTATTGTTTTAATAGTAAATTGTGCAACATTTCCTTCAAAATCATAAATGTCATATTCATGATCCTTAACAATAACAAATTGATTATTGTCAACATAGATTACAGAAGAAATATTTTCTGGAAGTCCAATAATATCACTTGTTAGCAACAAGTTGTTAGTAGCACCAATACCAATTATCAGAGGTTCGTGATTCCTAACTCCTACCAACTCACCAGTATTAAAAAGTGCTACAAAAGCATAATGACCCTTTAATTTACCCACAGTATCCATAATCGCTCTTTTAACATCATGTGATTTTTCAAAATATATTTGCAAAAGATTTGGTATTACTTCTGTATCAGTTGTACTTTTGAAAACGATATTATGATTCTTTTCTAAATCTTCTCTTAATTCTGCATAGTTTTCAATTATTCCGTTATGTACAACTCCAACAGGGCCAGAGTTACACAGATGAGGATGTGCATTTTCTACAGTTACCCCGCCATGAGTTGCCCATCTAGTATGACCAATACCTACATTGCCATTTACTTTATCCATATGGATGCTAGCATTGACATCATTTACCTTTCCAACACCTTTTTTAACTAAAATATTAGAACCATTTTTTATTGCAACACCTACACTATCATATCCACGATACTCCATTCTTTTTAATGACGCAACAAGAGTTGGAGCAACATCACTATCACTAGACAATCCCAAAATAGAACACATTATGTCTTAACCTTGTATTATTAACAAGTATAACAGGTTATAAGATTTGGTATTCATTATGGTTATAGCATTAGTTATCGAAATAATGAGAATTTTAATGTGATACCTAACAAGAATATCCACAAAAGATATGATTTGTCTTTTAATGAGTATATAAATAATCATAAATATGTCAAGAAAAAAGTCAAAACATGAAAGCAGTGATTTTAACTGGAGGGTTAGGAACCAGACTTCAACCCTATACATTGTTTGTACCAAAACCAATGCTTCCCCTTGGGGATAGGCCTTTACTTGAGCATTCAATTAATTGGTTAAAAAAGAACAATATCAAATCAATTGTATTATGTGTGAGTTATTTAAGAAAAAATATTCAAGATTACTTTCAAAACGGGGAAGAATTTGGGGTAGATATTGAATATGCCATTTCTAACAAACCCCTAGCTACTGCAGGTCAGCTCAAAACTGCAGAGAAATTCATAGAAGATACTTTCGTTTGCATGTATGGAGATTCAATATTTGATTTTACCCTTAAAGACATGATCAAAAAGCATCAAAAAAATAAATCATTTATCACCATGTGTCTATATGAATACAAATCTCGCTTACCATATGGGGTTATTGATACTAACAAAAATGACATCATAACTGCATGGAGAGAAAAACCAGAAATCACATCAAATATCAATACAGGTTGTTATGTTATGGAGCCAGGAGTATTTCCATTTATTCCCGAAGATGTACCTTATGGAATGGACAAGGTAATTGAAAAAGCAATGTTAAAAAAGAAAAAGTTACAGGGTTTTTCGATTAAAAAAGGATTTACAGATGTAGGAGATATGGCATCATATGAAAAAGCATATCAAGAATTTAAGGAAAAACTTGGTAAGATCTAAATTAACAACAGATGTTAAGAAATTATTATACATATGAATTTAATTTGTAAAACACAGAAAATAAAATCAATATTAGATAGAATTCAATAAAATCAAACATAGATTGTAAGGTCAAGTTTTTGTATTAATTTAGTAATAATATGTTTCAAATTCTACATATACATTTCAGATATTCTTTATTTTATTATTTTTGTTTTTTTAGTAGGTTTTGTTTTTTTAGTAGGTTTTGTTTTTTTAGTAGGTTTTTCCCCATTCAATGAATCAAGATCATTTTCAGGTTGGGTATTATCTATTTCATCAAGTAATTGTATTTCATTTTTTAATTCAGAAATTTCTGAGCGAGTTGTTTCAATTTCTTTTTGGGTTTTACTTGTTTGCATATTTAATTTTTTCACAGATTGTCTAGGAGTAATTGTGAGTTCTTGAATTTGTTTTTCTAATTGTTCCAGTCTAGACAATTGTTCAGGAGTAGCTTCTTCTGATTTTAATATTGGTTCATCAGTGGGCTTCACATCAACACCATCAAGTATATCTAGTATGATTTTTCGTTTTACCGGTTTTTTCAAATATGAATACAGACCACATCTTTTCCATGTATCTAACTCAGAAGATTTAAGATCAGCAGAAGAAAATAAGATAATATTTGTTTTTTGGAATATGTTATTTTCTTGAAATAAGCTTAGTACTTGCTTTTCATCATAATCATCTAAAGGAGCATCAACAAAAGATACATCATATAACTCATTTTTGAGGCGTTGTAGTCCTGATTCTAGGTTAGTCTCTGTAGTAACATTATAACCTTTTATCTGTAACAGTTTTGCAAATACATTCACAAGGGTAGGATTATCATCAATTATCAGAATCTTCATATCTTGCACACGAGACATTGAGGGGATTAGAGGATGTTATTATTTAATTACTTCACTTTATTAGCTAAAAATTCAATTTAGATAGAAGACATTCACATAAAAGAAATTATCAGGCATCATCATAGATAAGCACTTGGTTTAACTGATTTCCAAAAAATGAGATTATCATACATAATGCAAGTCATCTAAATTATTTTTACACAACAAAAATAAAAAAAATACACATAAATCAAAGGTACAAAAGAAGAAATTATGAAGATTACAGTTTCAGTTATCAAAGCAGATGTCGGCGGAATTGGGGGCCATACAAAACCA
>JAOTZM010000002.1 GCA_029861345.1 Candidatus Nitrosopumilus sp. | reverse complement strand
CCGTCATCATACCAACACTCATTTGGGTTTCCCGTGTAAATGCCAGATTCACCTTGTACGTATGCATCCAGACCATCTGTAATCTGTTGTGCAAATGCTTGTGAAGTAACTATAGAAGTTATTGCTACGGCAATAATCAAAATCAGAGAGAACTGAAAGTTTCGATCCTTCATAAATCTTCTATACAATTAGTTATATTTACAGTTAATAACTTAAATCCTTAAAACTTATAAATATAAATTTTAATAGGTTAAAAAATTGTTTGATTTATTGATCATTATATTTATTATTGAAATACCGTAAAATAAACATGGCTGAAGCAGCCATGATTTCATGTGAATTAATTTCAAATCGTGACTGTCATGTGGCAACTTGTGTTTTACAATGGCCCTCATCTTAACTTCCAAAGTCTAGTCAGATCCACTGTTCTATAGCTGTCTGGTTTGTAATATTATGTTGGATACACCACACAAGCTGGAGATTCATCTGTAGATGGAGCATCTGTTGGGATCAGAAGAAAGATGCTAAAGGACTAGATAACTGGTCATGATTAATTACGAACGAATCACACGTTTTTCATTGTTTAATATTGAAATCAATTCATAAAATGATGTGAAAATCCTAATCGATGAAATGGATGATGGTTGGGATGAAAAACTCAGAGGGTTAGGGTATGATGCATATAGCGTTAAAAAAATGCGTATGGATGGCCATAAACTCAGAACCGACTATTCTGTGATTAACTATGCCAAAGAAAATAATATGATCCTAGTTACACGTGATACTGAGAGCGGTCAGGCATGTGAGGAAAACAACCTCCCTTACATATTGCTTGATAATGATGAAATCTTCAAAATCGTTGTAGATAAACTAAAAAAAATCTAGTTTACATTCTTGGAACCAAATCCTGAAATTCTCAAATTTGCAAGAACTTCATTTAGAAAATTTTGATCCCGTTGATGTGCAATGGTATTCATTATTTCTTGCCAACAATCGTTAATCTTCCTATTAATTTGTGAAAACATTTTATCTTTTTTGAATGTAGGATAAAAAGACAATAATTTCATGATTCCATCTGCTGACTGAACAATGTGGATGAGATGAATAACAGACCTTAGTCGTTCATGAAATGAGAATTTTTCTTCTCTACTTGTGACATCAAAATTTACAATTTCTTCAAAGATTATCTCGATTTCCTTGTGGAGGTTTTTGAGCTGGTTGTTTACTGATTCATACAGATTGATCAGTTCATATTCTATATGGGATCTGCTGTGAACCCTCTTTTCTATCTCTCCTGCCTCAACTAGTGCGCTGATTTCTCTGTAGACCATTTTCTCATTGCCTACTTTTTCTAGTACTCTTTTGGCTAGTTCAGTTCCACGTGTTTTCCCGTTTTCGTTAAGGATTCTAATAATCTCTGTCCTGATAATTTCTGAATTTTTATCCATTGGGGGTTCTCCTAGAAATTACTCTTGATATTTTTCTAGTACTGCTGTTTCTCCTATCTCATTAATCTCTCTTACTAATTCTTCTAAAATTGCTATTCCTTTTTTGATTGGATCTTTCTCTAAATTTTTGTATTCACGTTTTTGTTTAAGAACTAATTTTTCATTGTTTACAAAACTAAGTAGATTTACACTTTTTCCCATGTTAAGATTGATAAAAAAATTCACATATTCTGATGCTGACTGTATGCCCATAACTTCTCATCTTTTCTTCTGGTATTTGTTTGAAACACCTACAAACTAGGTTTATTTACAATCTTATCCCTCTTTGGATATGGATAGTTGCGATAGACGTGTTCGTGCTTATAAGAATGGGAAAACTTTTGATCAGTGCAAAGACATTGCCGAATCTATGAATCCTGACTTTAAACAACAGATTGAAGAAAATGGAAAAGTTTTGTGGACTCAGATATTAGACCAAGTAAATCATGATGAGATAATTTACAAGCTTACTCTAAAATTTCTAAGACGAGATGGGTATGATATAGGAAATCATAAGATTCCTGAAGTCAAAAAATTCATTTCGTAGGATCTATCTTGCAACTGCCATCTGCATTTCGCAATTTTTTTGCCATTACATATGGTGTAACAAGCAACACTGGAATTGATATTGCGATGAATAGTGTCTGCATTTGAGCTAATGCAATTGATAGGGCAATTCCACTAGCAGTTCCAATGAATATTGAAAGAAATGTTCCAGCACAAGTTGGGCATGCAATGAATAGTCCTGTAGCTGCACCAATAGTGCTCATTCCTCGCCCTTTCTTTGAAATTGTATATGCATTAATGGCAATTGATGCATTTAATCCAACAAGATATGATACAATTATTTGCAATACTAAATTAATTGGAATTATTTGTAAACCAACATGTTCTGTCAAATAGAAAATTATTTTTGGCATGTACCCTGGACCGTCACAACATGGTGCCACAAAACCTGATGGAATTGTTGCACCATAATGAATTGCAAAGTTAACTTCGGGCTGATATACTAGTGTGCCTGATACAAGTGAAAAGAATATTCCATATCCAATAAATGTTACAACAAAGATTTTACGTGCTTTTGAATTCCATGTTGTCAGTGCAATAATTGTTGATAGGTCTTTTCCTTTGCTTTCAACTTTTCCTTTGTGATATCGATACATGCCAAAAGCAATAGCGCCAAATGAGACAACAAGTGTTATGTAAAACCCATACGCGATTCTCTGAATGGAATCAATTGCACTAGGCGTAAGCAGTTCTGAATCTTGATATCTACTATAAAGTAAAAACAGAACTCCAATAGTAATAAATCCCAAAACTATCAGTCTTTTTCCACTATTTACACTCTTTTCTGATTCCTCTTTCATATTCTAGATCTTTTCTCTATGAAATTAAATTCTATCTAGCTAAGTTTGGGAACAAAGATGTAGATAATGGCAATAATTTCCAGTCTTCCAAATATCATCAAAAATCCCAGAACAATTTTTGTTGCAGGATCTGTATCAAAGTCAATTACTCCAGCTGACAAACCTCCCGTTGTGATTACTCCAGCTGCCTCAAAGAACGCATCTTGATATGGGACATTTTCTGATGCTGCAAGGTGCAATCCTGTAATGGCCGAGATTGTTGGAAATAGTATGATAATAATCAAAGTTGATATAACTTCTTTTTTTGTTTGGTTTGATAGCGTACCTCTTTTTACTTTACTAAAGAGAGATCTGCAATCTTTCAAATGGAATAATCTAAATATTTTCAAACCCCCTGCAGTTGAGAACCCACATCCTCCAATAAACATCAAAATTATCAAAATAGTATGAGCCCCTCCATTTAGTCCTGCTAGACTTTCTTGTTGGAGTCCTGCGGTGGTACTAGCTGATATGGAATAAAATGCACTCTCCAAGGGCTCTAGTTCACTGATTACCATAAACAAAATAGTAGCACTACCTAAAATGGCAAAGTATGTCAAAACCTCCTTTCCGAGCTTTGGTGCAAGGAATTTTTTTCTGACAAATGCATAATGAAATGTAAATGGCAATGCACCAAGTATCATTGCTCCCATTAAAATTACATGTTCTTGCCAGAGTAGTCCGTCAAGAATTGTTGATGTGGGTATGAATCCTCCTGTAGCTAGAGTGCTCATAGCCAATGAAAAGTCATCTAGTATATTCTCTGATTCACCTAAGAAATACAATAACGTTGCAACAATTACAATGTATACTGCAAAGATGACGGTAATGGTCAAAAAAAGTTCCTTCATGTGAAGTGTCCTTCCAGATATGAAACCGCGCATGGATTGCAGTTTTGACTCTGGATAAAAGGCAGTAATTACCAAATAAATGAAACTCATGCCTCCTACAAGCTGTGTGTAACTACGATAGAAGGTGAAACTCTGAGAAAGTTTCTCGGGCTCATCAAATAGAGATATCCCTCCAGTTGTAAATCCTGCAGCACTTGAAAAGAACGCATTTCCAAATACCTCAACACTGGTTTCTTCACTTGGAAAAACATACAGATATGGTACAGTTCCAAACAGAGATAACAAAAACAGACTGGAGAAGACCAGAATAGATGCTTGTTGTAAATTAAGACTAGATTTTTCGCCATAAGAGTTTAGAAAAAATCCTGTAACAAGTAATAAAACCGTAGTAAGATAAATTCCAGTAGCAATAATTGGATCTTCTAAAACTGTAGCAACAATAGCAGGTACAAGTAATAATACTCCTGCAAACTGTAACACAAAACCAAGATTGCCGAGAACTGCCTTTACAGGTGGGCTTAAGAGTCGTGGAGCAGTAGCAGTTGCATTTCTTATTGCATTTGCAATATTGGTCTGAAAGATCATACCTATGACTAGATTTTTCTTTGAAATTACTGGCAGTTTTCTAATGTTATTATCTCTCATTTTATGCAAAGCATCCTGCAATGTTGCTTTTTCATTGATTGTAACAAGCGGAGTGCTCATGATGTCCTTTAGGGTGGTAGTTTCGGCGTAAACTGTAGCGTCACTAACTTTACTTAGAATGTCTTCATCTGTGACAATGCCCACTGGAAGGCTATTTTCATCTGTAACAACAATGTCATCTGTTTCATAGTGGCGTAACATTCTGGCTGCTTCTCTAGTTAGTGTCTCTTGATTAAGGATCAGTACATCCTTGTCCATGTATTCTGTGACATACTTACTTAGAACATATGATACAGCCCGTTCGGGGTTTGTTGACATTAAGCTACCCATAGTTGTGGATTTTAAATAATTTGGGGTTACGCCTCATCTTTGATCGTTAAAAAATAGTTCATCTTGAATATTCTTGTAAACTGATCTCAAATTTTTGCTATCTTTATAAGCACTAAATCGGAAGTTTATGCGTAATACGATGGATATTGATCAAGCACAAGAGCCTGATTATGACTCAGTCAAGATAGATTACGTTGGATTTGTCGATCCCTATGCAGTTGAAGGTATGGTTGTTCTTAGGGCTGATGATGGAAAAGAGTTTCACATGAGAGCATTTTCTGGTGAAGTTGCAAGACATATCTCAAGTTTTGGTGAAACCGAAGGCGAATCAGCACCATCCATCTACAAAATGATTGAAGAGATTTGTGAGCAAAATGAATTGGTCCTAGTTAAAGTAAAAATCTATGAGAGCGGTGAAGTATTAAGAGCAAATCTGTACTTTACAGGAAAGAAGGACCTTGTACTGAGGAACTATCGTGCATCTGATGCTATGGCCCTTGGTGCGTATTATAATATTCCAATTCTTGTTCGAAAGAATCTACTCAAAGAGCCTATGGAAGCATAGATTTTGTATATTGCATTTTTAATAGATTAGTTTTTTTCAGAGCGTATTTGTAAACTATTATGAATGAACAAGAAGAACTAATGGACAATCTGTTAAACGTGGACCTTGAAATCATTGACATTGTAAGGGTTCTCCATCAAAGAAATTGGGATTCAGAAACTATGAAACAACAAGTTGGAGATTTGCTTAAAATCCGTGATGAGATGGTAGAAAAATTAACATCATTTGATGGTCATGATCATCAATGTGATTGTGGCCATAGCCATGAGTAATTAATTTTATTCACGAAAAAAATTATCTGGAAACATTTTCTTAATTTTATTTAATTCATTTTGGTAACTCTGAATCTTTGATTGGATTTCTTCTTTCTCATTTCCTTTAGACTCTTCCTTTCTTTTTTCTAATACTTTGATTTGTTTTGAAATTGTCTTATACATTATAGAATATTCTGGAAATTTCTCAGGTAATTCATTCAATATCTTGATAAAATAATTCCCACCTTAATACTCGTTATGAAATTTCTAGCATTTACTCTTACATACAACTAGGAGAGGCATCTTTTGAAAATAAAACTCTCGATATCTCACTAAACTAAAAAATAATCCCCTATGATCACAGATGAAAAAATTTTTGATTTTGTTTTAAATTTTAAAACATGCTTCATAATTCGGCAAACTCATCACCAATCAGTTATAGCTTTTTTGATTAATCATCAGCAATTCTAGTTGTGAATTCTATGATATATTATTATTCCACACATAAAATCAGAACCTTTTTGATGTGAACAAATGGCTTTGTAGTATGGTAAACTTTGAGAAACTCTACCACAAAATTGCATTACAAGTAATTGAACGGTGTCATGGAGCAATTAAGATTAAGAAGCATGGAAAGATTATTGAAGTATATGATCCAAAACGTCACATCTGGAGCAATGGTCTGGCAGGCCTCATAATTAAAGAAGAATGTATAAATGCAAATCTAAGAGATTGGGAGGTTGCAAACGTTCGAAGTTACGTTATCCAAGAATTACTTGCAAAATCTGAGGATTAGTATGTCACCTTTCTAATCCGATGAGGTTCTTTTAGCATAATAGTGTCATCTCTTCTTGATGATAATTCCACTTGTTTAAGATTATAGTTTGTAACTATAATTAATGCCTCGCAACGTGAACAGAGAATTGTCTTTCCATCTGATCTTTCTTCTCTGATGATGTCCTTTTCTAGCCTGTCTTCTTTTTCACAAGTAGGACAAAGTCTAGGTTCTTTTGATATGGTAATGAACTCCTTGATGAATATGGTTCTACCCATAATGTTGTATAGACTTGAGTTGATCAAAAAATACTTTTTGACTCGAAATAACCCTCTTGAATTCTCTTGTTGACTCTACTTAACGCCCTGTTTGCAGTATTGGGGCCATACTTGGCTCTTAATACCTTCATCATGTTAGTTCGTACCCTTCCAAATTCCTCTTTATCTTCCATGATTTCTTCTTCACACTCCAATTCTGCTAGATTTTGCTTTAATTCTGGTGAAATGTTCTCTAATTCTCCTTCTCCCTCTTCATTTGTCTCATTATTGTGCGTAAACCATTCCATGTTTTTACAGGCACTAAATGATCTAAAAAACTATCTAATTCTATATTTTTCTTAATTATTTGGTGATTTTTTTTGAATTAAGATCTGCTGTTCTCTTGTAATTGTTCTGTTTTTAAAACAATAATTAATCCTGTGGCTCAAACCTTCAAAATATCTAGAATTACTTTCATAATTCTAATGGAGATTATGAAAAAATGAGAGTTTTCATATGAAAAAAAAAAAATGATTTCACAGTATCTCTCATCCTCAACATTATCAGATATACATAAAATTTTATTCAACAAAATGTAAAAAAAAATGAATTTGGATTCGAAATCAGCAATTAAAGATATTAAATTGCAAATAAATGAGATAGAGAATTTAACACATCAATATAACAAATCGGCTGACCATGTTAAGTGGATTATTGATACGCAAAATGTTCTATCTGAGATCTTTGGAAAAGAATCAAAATTTTATGAATTTTTTATTTCCATAGATTGGGCTCCTTCTGGTAGAGCTATCATGGTTACTCGTTTAGATTATGAAGAAAAATTGGCTCAAATTAAACAAGAGGCATATTTATCAGGATTAGAAAAAGCAAAAGGAATTCTTGAATCTGCTATAAATCAAATCAATCGTAAAGGTCTACAAAAGACAGAAACACCGAAATTTGGAAATATTAAATCCCGAAAAGTGTTTGTAGTACATGGCCGTGACTTGAAGATTCGTGATGAATTAGTTTTATTATTAAAGAATGAATTTAATCTAGATCCAATTATTCTAATGGATAAACCTAATCAAAGTAGAACAGTTATTGAAAAATTTGAGAAAAGTTCACTTGATGTACGATATGCTTTTGTGATTTTAACTCCTGATGATATGGGCAATCTCGATAAAATATCAGCAAAACCAAAACCTCGTGCTAGAGAAAATGTCATTCTTGAACTAGGTTACTTTATTGGGAAACTTGGAAGAAATAATGTTTGTTGTATTAGAAAGGGAAAACCTTTGTTGCCGTCGGATCTACATGGTTTAGTAGATATTCCGTTCAAAAATTCTGTAAAAGAAATCTTCTTAGACATAAAAAATGAATTACTTGAATCAAAAATTATTTCTAAATAATTGAACATATTAAGAATTATTATGGGCTTTTCTCTTCATAATCTTAGATAGGATGTTAATCTTTATCTTGTTTTAGTTGAATAATTCTCTAATTCACTATTACCTTCTTGTCTTATTCTAGAATTTTGCCAGAATTTTCCCATGTCTTTATAGTGATGAATTCATAGAAAAAACTATTGGAAACTCTATTCTGTAGATTTAACCGCATCAATAATTTCTTTTTCATATATCTGAAAAATCTCTTCAATCTCAAAATATTCATCAGATGTTGGTTCTTTATTGTAGATGTTTTGAAACATCTGAATTATTTGTCCATTCAAATACCCTAGATTATATCCGTGCCAAAAATCTACATGATTTTCATATTTTGATATTTTAGATGCTCTATGAAATTCTTCAGGACTATTATTTTTTATAAATTCAATCTGTCTTTTGACTAATCTTTCAATCATCTGCCTAAATTCTTCTTCTATTGCCATATTCGGTTCTTATCATAGTTGATTATGAGTTTTATTATTTTCATACATATTTTACTCAACATTTGTTAGCTCTAAGAAGAGTTTGTATTGTCAATTGGCATCCAGCAGTTTTATCTCAGACATCAAACCGTTTAATTATCTGAGACAAAACGTTGAGTATTCAATATATTTCTCAATCTAGCCAATTAACAAAGATAAGTGGTTTTTGCTGAAAATATATTTTTGTAATTTAGATGACTTTTTTTAGTATTTCATTAATAGCCCTTGAGTAACTATATGATGTGTTTTCTTTTTGTATTTTTTTTGCCTGATACCATCTGATTTTTTTATCTAATTCTTCATCAATCATTATTGTAACACGTCTGGTCATAATGTGATTTTGATAAATTCTGTATTTAACAAATGAATCACTTTTCTTATAGTGCTAATTTTTTTGTCAGTTGGTCTTGAAGTTATTCTTTATATACACAAAAATTTCAAAATTGTGATATTTTATTTGAAAAAATTCATAATAAATGTTAAATACTAATATGTATTAGATTAATTGATGTCGTTAGTTGTAAAATCTGGCGATTAGACTGCGTAGCCCCGCAGAACGAAAAAGGCAATCAGAGGTTTAACCATCTGAGAAAGAGAGGAAATCTCTCAAAGTTCTGCAGTTAGGGGTTTGCGCCTTTAATTTTGTTTAATTTACTACCACGTTTTTTAATAATTCCTTCTAGTTTTTTTACATATTGCAATAGAATAGACAAAAACTCTGAAATTATTATCTATGAAAAAATAATTATGTTACAATCTCATCAAGACGATCTTCTTCTTGGGCTCGTTTAATCTCCATTGCAATTCTTCTACCCACTCCAAAGGTTTTACCGTACTGATACTTTGTGTATGGACTAGTTGTTGCAACTATTGGATTTCCAGGAACCCTTAATGATACGTCATATACTATTAATTCCAAATCTTTTGTAATTACACTCTGAAGTGAGAACGGACCAATAATTCCTGGGGCATATTCTTTTTTGACAGCTTTTACAAACTTGTCTCCCATTTTAACTACTTTTTCAAGCAGTGATTCTCTAATACTTGCAGGGGTATGACCTACCTCAATATTTTGCAAATCTATGTCAATGTCTAATTGTTGTTTTGCAGGTAGTGCGTTGTAATCATGAATGTTCGTTTGTAATCTTCTTTCAATTCCAATAAAGTCAACTTGGTCAGAAATTGGTGTATGAAAGAAATTAAAGTTCATGTATGTTCCTATTGCTAATTCTTCAATACTCGCTTTTTCAAGATCCTTTCTTGCAATAATTCCTTGTTTGATCTTTATCTCTGATTTTTCCTTATAATCCTTGTAAGATGAAACCGTAAAGAATGCTCTTTCTAGTGGCCTGTTTTTTTCTTGAACCTTTACAATGCAAGGTTTGTTGATTCTTTTTGGATCTTTGAATAATTTGGGATACTTTATCCTAGCTTTCTCTAAGAGATAGTATTGCCCTTTCTTTGCTGTTCTCTCTTCGGCTTGAAATAATTTCCTATTTCCAAAAATTGGCACTTTGAATGTGTTCTCTATTGTTTTGTATCCAAGATAGACAGTAAGCGATCTATGTGGTACTATGATTGTATTTGACTCTAGTAATTTTTTTTGAATTTTAGCTGAGGACATTTCTTTGAATTTGTTTAATACTACAATCTCGTCTGCAATTCTTCGAAATCTTTGATATGGTCCTTCTCTTCCTTTTTGACAAAAAACAATTGTTTGATAATCTTCATCCTTTGCACCATCCATTATTTCAAGTGCAGAGTGACTGCCCATAACTCCAATTCTGACATCTGAATAGTCATTTACAATCTTCTTTATCTCAGAATTATTAATCACATTATGCCTAAATATTGGGATCTAATATAGCTAGTTTTCAATTTTTCAGATCGGGGAGAATCACAAGATTTTTCTTAATTGTCTTCTCAACTAAGATGTGCTATATCATTTTGAACTGCAGATGGCAGGAGTTATTTTACTAACTGCAATGGCAGTAGGAGGAATCTCTTTATGGCTTAAACGAAGGAAAGACAGAAAAGACTTGGAGGCAACTACAAAAAATGATGAATCTCAAAACCTCTAGTGCTAAAAAAATTATCTATCTAATACATAAAATACTCTAGTTTCCAAGATTCCTTATTGAAACTAGTTATTGGTATTACCGGTAGTACTGGAGTAATTTATGGAATTAGAATGCTTGAGACACTCAAGAAACTAAAAATTGAAACTCACTTGATAATGTCTGAATGGGCTGAAAAATGCATTTCAATGGAGACTGATTATACTACTGACAATGTAAAATCACTTGCAACTAATACTTCAGATGAAAAAAACATGGCATCCAGTGTTTCAAGTGGAACTCATATAATAGATGGAATGATTATTGCACCATGTAGCATGAAGACGCTGTCTGCAATTGCAAATGGATACGATGATACATTAATTGCTAGAGCTGCAGGTGTCACGATAAAGGAATCAAGAAAACTAATTTTGATGGTAAGAGAAACTCCTCTTTCTGCAATACATCTTGAAAATATGTTAAAGTTATCAAGATTAGGAATTGTAATTTTACCTCCTGTCACAGAATTTTATACGAAACCCAAATCAATCGATGACATTGTTAATCATGGTGTTGGAAAGTGCTTGGACCAGTTTGACATAGAGCATAATTTATACCCACGATGGGGTACTTTCTAAACTAGTATTGCCAAAGTTTTCTTTAGAAAAAACAGTTAACGCACAAAGAGAAACCGTCCACATGATTCTATCTGATTATGAAAACTATCAGAAATTACTTCCTCAATATTTTCCATCAGTCCGAGTCCGTTCTGTACGTGGTAATGTCTCAGTGGTAGAGGAACACATGAATCTAGGATCATTAGAGCTACTAATCATGGCAAAACATGTAACTGAATCTCCTATACTTCATGAGGTTTTTGTTATTGGTGGTGATGCCAAGGGAAGTCATATACGGCAAGAATTTGTAGAACTCTCAAAAGGAACAAAGATTATAGTTGATGTAGATTTGAAACTAAAAGGTAAGATGAAGATGTCTAGTCTGTTTGGAAAAAACAAGTTTGAAGAAGATTACACTAAAATTTTAAATGATTTTATAAAAATTGCTGAAAACTAGTCTGATTTGGCTTTTTTGTCTTTAAAATCTTTGAGTTCTTTTTCTCCCTCGATCTTTCCCTTTTCAAATTCTCCTTTGGCTTTGCCGAAGGTTTTTGCAAGTTCTGGAATCTTTTTTGCACCAAAAATGAAAACTACTGCAATAATTATGATGAAAATCCATTCCTGCCCTGCAATGAAATTGGCCAAACCTAGTCCCAACATTATGAATTTAATTGATCAAATTTAGATTTAAGTGTTCAACTTTTGGCGCTCCTTGCGCTCAATTATTATCATGCCTGCTGTGTATAGTGCAATCATTGGGCCGGCAATAAACCACATTGTTACCCCACTCCCGTCTGGAGTAATCACTGCACCAAAAATAACAATTATCACTATTGCATATCTGATATTCTTTCTCCAAAAATCTGAATCTACCATTCCTGAAACAGATATTGCATACATTACAAGTGGGAGCTGAAATGAAAATCCAAATGCCAACAAAAATTGTAATACAAAAGTCACAAACTCTATCACATTAAGAAAAGTTACCAGTCCTGCTGATTCGCCATATCTGTACAAAAATTCTAAAATATATGGAATTACCAAATTGTAGGAAAATACGCATCCAGCAATAAACAATCCTAGTGCTGGAAATGAAATACTTCTACTTACATTGACTTCATTTTCTTTTAGAGCTGGTTTGATAAACCCCACTAATTCTTTGATGATGACTGGCATTCCAACCACAATTCCTACAAGAGCTGCAATGTATACTTGGGCAAAGAAAGCTTGCCCTGGTGCTGTCTGAATTAACTGAACATCTTCTGGAACAAGATTGATTTTCATGTGATTAGTAATTTGTGCTGCAATGTTGTTTAACGGTTCTGGTGTTGGATAATACAAAGTGATTTGGCCTACTTGAATTGGTTCTGCATGAAAAGTTAGAATAAACACAGTAATGATTCCAATAACTAGAACAATTCTAAGCAATCTTTTCCTTAGTTCTTCAAAATGCTTACTGAATCCTTCCAGCTCAGACATCTGATATCTTTGTGTTCTAAGCTATATCTATTTGCCGGGAATTGGCAACAGCTTAGCCTCTGGCATTCCTGCTTCTTTGAGTTGTTCTGTAGTTAAATCCTCAAACTCTAAGGAGATTATGGCCTTTGTATTGAATTTAGTCTCCATCTCTTTTGCCAAGTTTCCAATGTCTTTACTGGAGTAGATTTCTTTTGAACCTTTAAGGAATATTCTATCTCCTTTTTCCATCTCTTTTCCATTGAATTTTCCTTGAAGGAAGCTTGTGATTAATGGGAGTTCTTTTCTATCTATGTTGTTATGAAAGTAACAGATTCCCTTTACTGATTCATAGTCATATGCTGTACCCTTTCGGTACATAAAAACTCCAATAAAGTGAGCCTCGTTTTCTGGTTCTCGTACACATTTAATTTCCCAATTTAGCAATTTGTCCTCATCATAGGTAAAACCATCCATCTCATCTGATGTGATCTTCCAATACCTTGATCTTGCCATTATGCAATAATGTAAAACATTCTGGTATAAATTCCAATATCAGTATGACCGTATGGTGTGGTAATCTTACTTTTATATCTAATTGCTGTAATTACTTTATGGGAAATAGAATAACTGTTGTAATGGATTCTGCAAATGTTATGGCACTTAGAAACATTCAAGCAAAGATGATTAAAACCTCTCCAAAATCAATCAGCTTTTCACATGTGGTAAATTTGGTTGTCATTGAGGGTCTGAAGAAATTCAAATAGTGCAAAAACAAAAATTATTCATGGATTGACTCTATTTCTAATTAAATGCAGCCTAATAAGAAAAATCCTTTGTACCCCATTGAAATCAACGATTACCCAAAACTTTTTGATTATGTCCTTAGTACTTCTGGTCTGATATATTTTCAGACTTTGAAGAGAAACTACATTCTTGGAAAACAAATGAGCTTGGATGAATACAACAAATTACGATTATTGTATGTATATTATGCTACTGCAAACAGAAATCCTAAAGAAGTATCTGCATGGCAGGATATCTGCATTACCCTTGATGATAAAGAAATTTTTGAAAAAGACATGTATCAATCAAAAGAAGATTTGAAAACTAAATTATTGATTGTAAAGAATCCTCAATATCAGTCAGGTCTTTACAGAAAGCACATAGAATATGTTAAGGAAAATCTAAATTCAAAGTAACCGATTCCGGGCAAATGATATCTATAACAACAACAGTCCTCAGAACCGGATACCTGATATGTTTCTCAAAATAAGTATAAAAGCGCAAAATTATTTCGGAAGATAGATTAACCTCGATTTTATTTTGCAAACTGTTAATGCCAATTTTTAACGTTCATGTGACCATTGAAAATAAGTCTGGTATCAGTGATCCTGAAGGCGATACAATTCTAAATGATCTTGTTCTAAAAGGAACTCAGAAAACAGTATCTAAAATTAAAACTGCAAAGATGTTGAAATTTACCATTAAGGAAAAAGACAAAAAGTCTGCTCAATCAAAAGTACAATTGATTTGTGACGATCTACGGATTTACAATCCTATGGTAAGTAAAGTAACAATAGATGTTTTTGATGAATAGGGTTATTCAGTTTCGATATTTTCTATAGTGCCATTTATCAAAAGTTTACTTCGCAAAAACTCTGCCAAATCTGTCTGAGTCACTACTCCGACTAAATCTTCATTTTCAAGTACTATCAAACGTCTGATGTTATTGTTTAACATTTTTTGAACTGCAAATTCAATCGGCGTATCCTGTTTTACCCATCTAAATTTTTTTGACATTATATCCTCAAGTTGTATTGATGATGCGATAAGATCTTCTGCTGCAATCTTTTTTACAATGTCTCTTTCTGAAACCACTCCTGATGGCTTTCCATCTTTTATTATCACAAGAAAGCTGATCTCTTTTTCTTTTAGAACTGTTGCAGCATCATGTGCTGTTTTGTTATATTCTATTGTGATAACATTTTTTTGCATAATGTCTCTGACCTGAGTCATGATGATCAGTCTATTTTTTTGCATATAAGCGCTATCGTTTAGTTTTTTTCCATTACTAATTTTGAACAAAATGGAGTACGATATCGTATAAAAAAACCATTTGTGGCAACTTTCTCACAAAAATTCTCTCTGACTAGATTCAAATTAAATATCTCTAACTGTAAAAACAATTGTGAAAGTAGGAATTGTAGTTTTTCCTGGAAGTAATTGTGATCGTGACATGTATCATGTTCTAACTGATGTCTTTAATCTTGATGCACAATACTACTGGCATGAAAAAACTCTTCCAAAAAATATTGACGCTGTAATCCTTCCTGGTGGATTCTCTTATGGTGATAGGCTTAGGGCAGGCGTGATTGCTGCTCACAGTCCAATCATTAAAGACATCCAAAAGATAGCAAACAAGGGAATTCCAATTCTAGGTGTATGTAATGGATTTCAAATTCTCGTTGAATCTGGATTACTTCCTGGGGTTTTACTAAAGAATGAATCTCTTAATTTTATGTGTGAGTGGACAAATCTGATTGTTGAAAACAACAAAACTCCATTTACAAATCAGTTTAAACTCAATGAGAAAATCCCAATACCAATTGCAAATGGGGAGGGGCGATATTATGTAGATGATGAAACACTAAAACAGTTAAAGAAAAAAAATCAGATTGTATTTAGATATAGTCAAGTAGTAAATGGCTCTTCAAACAGAATTGCAGGAGTCTGCAACGAAGATGGAAATGTTGTTGGCATGATGCCACATCCAGAAAGAGCAGTGGAATCAGAAATAAACCCAATTGATAATAAACCCTCTTCTCTTATCTTTGAATCTCTATTGGTAAAAATGGGGGCAAGCAATTGAGTCTCGAACCTCAAGAACTATCTGAACTAAAATCAAAAATTGGCAGAGACCCCACCTCAACTGAATTGCATATTATAGCTGCTGAATGGTCTGAGCATTGCTCCTACAAATCTTCAAAGAAACATCTCAAAATGTTACCCATGAAGGGACCTCTTGTAATTAATGAGAAAGGATATGATTCTGGGGTCTTGGATGTTGGTGATGGTTATGTTGTAACTGCACACATTGAAAGTCATAATCATCCATCTGCTGTTGAACCCTATGGAGGAGCTGCAACTGGAGTCGGTGGAGTGATTAGAGATATTTTATCTGCAGGAACAAGACCTATTGCAATATTTGATGGATTGCGTTTTGGAAATATAGAAAAGGATCAACAAGCACGATGGCTTTTCAAGAATGCCGTTACCGGAATTGCTGATTATGGAAATTGTTTAGGAATTCCCACAATTGGGGGAGAGGTAGAGTTTGATGATTGCTATCAAAACTATGCTCTAGTTGATGTTGCAGCAGTAGGGTTTGGCAGAAAAGAGAATCTTATTAAAAATCACGCTCAGAAAGATGATTTGGTTGTATTGCTGGGTGGCTCTACAGGAAGAGATGGAATAGGTGGCTCTCAATTTGCTTCAGATTCATTAGAATCTGAAGACCGCTCTGCAGTTCAAATCCCAGATCCTTTCATCGAGAAATTAATTATAGAGGCAATATTGGAGGCAAGAAATCACAAACTAATACATGCCATGAAAGATCTAGGAGGTGGTGGATTGTCATGTGCCGTTTCGGAGACTGCTGAGGCATTAGAAATTGGAATAGAGATGGATGTTGACAAGGTTCATACTCGTGAATCAAATATGCATCCTGATGAAATAATGGTGTCTGAATCACAAGAAAGAATGCTAATTGTCACAAACAAAACAAAATTAAAAAAACTGCAAGAAATCTGCAAAAAATTTCGTATTGGATGCTCTGTAATTGGTCATGTAAAATCCGATAATCAAATGCATGTGAAAAAAGGCAAAAAGACATTTGCAAATCTTCCTACAGATGTAGTTGCAAATGCAACTCTTCTTGACTTGCCATCAAAAAAACCAGCTTACTTGGAAACAATTCAAAAAGAAAAGAAACTCAAACCTATTTCTAATTACTCTAAAACAATGATGACTCTACTTGCTTCTCCAAACATAGCAAGCAAGATTTGGGTTTATGGACAGTATGATCATGAGGTCGGAATTAGGACTGTCCTAAAACCTGGAGCTGATGCATCCGTTTTGCGATTAGATAATGGAAAATTCCTTTCTGCAAAGATTGATGGAAATCCAAAGCAGTGTTACGTCAATCCAAGGGAAGGTGCAATTGGTTGCTTTGAGGAGGCATGTAGAAATGTTGTTTGTACTGGAGCAAAACCTATTGGAATGCTTGATCATCTTCAATTTGGAAATCCAAAAGATCCTGAAATATTTTGGACGTTTTTGGAATCTCTAAAGGGATTGACTGATTTTGCTAAATACTTTGAGATTCCATGTGTTGGTGGAAAAGTTAGCCTACATAACGAAACCCCTGCAGGATCAATAAAACCAACTCCTGTGATTGGTGTATTGGGGCTAATTGATAAAAAACCACTGGTTCCACAAAAGATCATTGAAAGTGATTGTCTTGTAATTCTTGGAGATACAAAAGATGAGATGGGTGGTTCTGAATACTTTGAATACATTCACAAGTTCATTGGAGGAAGATGTCCCTCAGTAGACTTTGCTGAATCAAAGAAAAACATGAAAACAGTATTGGACTCTATTGAAAACCTCCTTTTAAAATCTGTACATGATTGCTCAAAAGGCGGATTGGCAGTAGCAGTATCTGAGCTTTGCATGACAAATCAAATCGGTTGCAACATCTCTTTAGATAAAATCCCCTGTGAGAAACTTGATGTTGATAGAATTCTATTTTCTGAGACCCATTCACGTTATCTTATGACATTAGATAAAAAAAATCTCAAAAAACTTGAGACTTTACTCAAAAAGAATAAAGTTTCATTCCAACTTGTTGGCCATTTTGGAGGAGACAAGATTCAATTCAACGATGGAAAGAAGACGATCATTGATCTAAGAGTTGATAAAGCACAAAAGACTTGGTTAAATTCGTTAAGAGATTTGGTGCTTCATGGTTAAGGAAAATTGTGGTGTTGTTGGAATTTATAGTATAAGTGGAACCAATGTCGTTCCTATGGTAATTGATGCGTTAAGAGCACTTCAGCACAGAGGTCAAGAAGCATGGGGTCTTGCAGTTCCAAATAAACCTCCCCTTAAAAGATTAGGATTAGTTTCTGCAGCATCATCAGAATTCAAAACAATTGCAGAAGAATATGCTTCTCCTGCAGTAATAGGACATGTACGTTATTCTACAATGGGGAGAAGCTCACTTGAAAACGCACAACCTCTCAAAGTAAAGGATCTCTGCGTTGCCCATAATGGAACCATTGCAAATGTTCAGGAACTATCAAACCTAGTTGGAGGCTGTTCGTTTACTCCACAAAATGCAAGTGATACACTTGTTGCAGCCCAAAGGCTGGTTTCACTAATATCTGAAAAGGGTCAAATGGGAAAAGCACTCTCGGTTCTTAAAAACGAGATGGTTGGCTCTTACTGCTTTACATTTATCTCCGATGACAATTCAGTCTACGCTGCCCGTGATCCAAAAGGATTTCGACCCATGGTTTTAGGTCATAAGGAAATAGATGATACCTACATTGTTGCATCTGAATCTTCGGCAATATCTGCAGTAGGAGCTACAATGGAACGAAATGTAAATCCTGGTGAGTTAATAAGATTAAGCAGAAATGGCTTGGAGACTGAACGATTCTCTGATGATCCGGAACGTGCTCATTGCTCTTTTGAATTTACTTACTTTGCTCATCCATCAAGTAACATGGAGGGAACTAACATCTATGTTGCAAGAAAAAATATCGGTAGATTTTTGGCAAAGAAATTTCCAATTAAAGATGCAGATTTAGTAATACCTGTACCTGATTCTGCAAGACCTGCGGCACTAGGATATGCTCAAGAACTTGGTGTGTCATTTGATGAGGGTCTACTCAAAGACAGGTACAGCAAAAAAGGCCCACTGCGTAGTTTCATTGAACCGCATCAAACTGACAGAGTTGAAATTAATAGATGGATAATTCCAATCAGAGAAATAATTAACGGAAAACATGTTGTTGTAATAGATGATAGTCTAGTTAGGGGTACAAGCTCAAAGGCAATCATTAAAGCACTCCGTCGAGCAGGTGCAAAAAAAATCAGTATGGTCATTACGTACCCTCCAATCAAATTCCCATGTTATGCTGGAATTGATTTTCCATCTCAAGAAGAACTTGCAACATTTTCAAATGGGAAAGAGATGACTCAGGAAGAAATTACTGAAATGGTAAGAAAAAGCATTGGCGCAGACTTTTTGGGATACAATGATGCTGAAAACCTTGCAGCCGCCGTTGGAATTCCAAAAGACTCTATGTGTTTTACATGCTCTTCAGGCAACTATGAATCCCTTGGAATTACGCCTGAATTTAGAAGCAGAGAAGAAATGAAAGGCGAGTAAATGAATTCCTATGATACTTTTGAAGATAATTTCCTTTTTACTGGAATAATGAATATTGGAACCGCCTTGTAATTGACTGATTATTTGGGAATTTTTTTAAATAGGCTATATTGGAAATGTTATCATGCAAGCAATCTGGAATGATATGGTAATTGCTGAAAGTGATGATACAGTTGTAGTTGAAGGAAATCATTACTTTCCATTTAATTCAATAAAAGAAGAGTATTTTCAAAAGACTGATTTTAACACATTCTGTGGTTGGAAAGGTATGGCAAACTACTATTCAGTAACTGTAAATGGGAAAACTAACAAAGATTGTGCCTGGTACTATGCAGAACCAAATGACGCTGCCATGAAAATAAAGGGCATGGTGGCCTTTTGGAACGGTGTCAAAGTAAAGTAACAATCTTAATTATTATAAAAACTACTTACTATCCGTGAATCAATATACTGTGATTATTGGTACGGGGATAGGAGCAATAGCTATAATGGTTGTCATTTTTGGTGCAGATATTTTAAAATTATCCATATCCACACAAGATTATGATATTTTTGTTGATCCAATCTTAGACAAACAAAGTTTGTTTGTAATGGGGAGGGTGACAATTCAAAATACTGGTTCTCAAACACTAACTAACGTCCATGTGAACTTTGGAGCAGGAGACACACTTGACCTAGGGACTATTAAAGCAGGGCAAAAAATCATAGTTTCTCCCCCTCCTAACAATCCAATGGAATTTGTAATGATTAGTGCTGATAATGATGTCTTTGTAAACAAGGCATATCGTGAGATGCCAAAGATGGTAGGTATGATGGGCTCATAGACATTACAAAGATACTCATTGAATTAATTTACTCTCTGATTGTAAATCATCGTACCTATCAAATAACCTGATAAGATAATTAATAGCAAATAAAATTATGAAAATTCAAAAATTTGGGACAAACAAAATTTCATAATTTAATTTCCTTCAACTTTACAATTTTTTTCTCCTGGCAAACAGTATACATGAAATTTGAATAGATTAGTTTTTGATGATATACCATCTGTTACATCAACAAAAGCTAACAGTGTTTCAATGTCATCAAAACTTTTTGGAATTTCCCAAGAAAATTTAAAGTAGCCTTCTTGATTTGTATGTCCTTCAAATTTTCTTATGATATTTTCCCCATAATCTTCTATAGTAATAACCACTCTAGCTCCTCCAATTGGATTGCTATCTCTACTTACTTGTACTTCTATAGAGTGAGTAGTTCCACGCCTTACTTGTTTTTCTCCATTTACTTCAACTTTAAGATCAGATGAGGTTGGCATGAATCTGATATGATTTCCTAATATTGGAAATGTCACTTCTTTTTGATGTATTCCATCAGTTACATGAATTTGATATGTGTCATTTGGCATATTATTAGGAATAGACCAAGGCATATGTAATACTCCAATGTCATTTGTCTTGCTTCTAATTGATGTAATTTTCTCACCATCTTTACTAAACGTGATTTCTACATTGTGTAGGTTATGCCACCCACTACCTTCAAAAATAAGATAATGTTCTCCATTGATAATTTTTGATGTCATGCTTAATTCTGTATTAGATATTGTATTCCGTATCTGGTTATCTTCAGAAAATGATGACATGATTTTTGATTGCTCTTCTTTTGATACCGCCCATCCTTGCCCAATCAATTTGATTGCAGTATCAGGAAGTACACATGCAGGTTTTCTGGTTGGTTGTTTTAAAATAAGCTCAAAGAAATCATTACATTGAATCAAATTCAACGGAGTTCCCATTTTGTATTGTTTTAGAGGGCTTGTTCTGATTTCTGAGACATTGCCACATATTTGATCACCACAAATTTCTGGAAAATTGACATTCTTGGATTCTTTAATCTCAGTTAAGCCAAATGATTCATTATCAAAATTTAGTGAGATAGTAACAAATACAAGAAACAACAATAAAAAATAGAAAGAAGATTTCATAAAGTATGGTAAGTTTTATCGTGAATAAATGATTCTTAAATACACTCTAAACCAAAAATTTTACGACAAACTCAACTTATTTTCTAATATCTTTAAAACATGAAATTTATTTATTCATTTTCTTCAAAAAACCCAACGACGATTTGTATCAAATTAAAACTTTGAATGATATTTTATTACTAAAATCTTTTTTAAAATGAGAGGATAAATTAAACATCTAAAAAACCAATATTTTCTCTAATTAGTTATCTCAGTGACAATGACATTCGCATTCAAGATATGTTGAACTGTTACTGTGATGAGGCTGGCAAAACTCACAGTTTTTTTGTTTTTGCATCATCACTTTTTTATCATCTCCAACATGATGCGTTTCATAAAAACCACTTTCAAAGGATATATCATATTTTTTACACTATTAACTAGAATGGCTTTTTGGCGTGTAATGATTTTCCTAAATTTTATCCAATTTAATTATAATTTGTATCTAATTTGGCAGATGAGACAAAATACTATACTATTACGGTATTCTGATTCTATTTAGTGAAGATCTGAGGTGATTTGTTTACGTGGTACTAAATTTTCATATCTTTAGATATTTCATATGATAATACTATGTGGACATAGGAATATATTTTAATTTGTTTATGTTATTTTTATAGTGGGATTTATGGTAAATTCGAGAAATAATCTTAGTGATAGTGAAAACTATTCATTGGCAAGTGAGAGTGACAATGCTCTAAAACCAAACATGAATTCCTCAGACTATTTAGTTGCCTTTTCTGGAAACACCCAAAATTACTGTGTCGGATTAGTAGACATGGTAAATTCGACAAAGATTGCAGCAACTCTTGGTAATGGAAAGATCTCAGAATACTATCAAATATTTCTAAATTCCATGTCAAAAATTCTGAGCAGGTTTGGAGGTTTTGTGATAAAAAATGTTGGCGACTGTCTTGTTTACTACCCAGAGTCATCAAAAGCCAACAGGATCTATGGATTCATGTCTTGTCTTGAGTGTAGTCTTGCCATGACTGAATATCATGATACTCTATGTAAAATATTAAATCAAAAGGATCTTCCGCGTGTTGATTATCGTATCAGTGCTGATTATGGTTCAGTTGTTTTGATGAAATCAAACAATTCTGCATCTCTGGACATGATTGGACCTCCAGTAAACATGTGCTCAAAAATAAATCATGCAGCTCCTACAAACAACACAGTTATTGGTGGTGATCTATATTCTATGGTACGCAAATTTGATGATTACAAATTCAAAGAAATAAAGGGATATTCACTTGGCTTCAAGCATTCATACCCTGTATATACGATGCACCGGAGATGATTTTAGTGTAAAACATATGCCAACTTTTACAATGCTGTGAAATCAAGTCAGAGGTTTTAGCCGTTATCTAGACAAAGGATCAAGTTTATCTAAAATCGTGTTCTAGTTAAGTCTTGGAAAAAGATACAAAAAGCAATGATATTGATGCTAAAAAGGATGGCCATGAACTCTCTGATTTATCATTACATTCTGATGCAATTAAAAAAAATTTGGATGATGTCAACATGGAACCATGGTATTACATATATGGGAATTTTATAAATCCTGAATTGAAGAAGAAAAAAGATGACTGATTTTTTTCTAGGTTCCTTTATTGACTATTCTCTTGATTTTGTTTCTCTCTGCGTGTAAAATATTATGGCATAACTATTTGCTATACCTATTCTGTTGAGAATTTATCTAACGGACTAGGGACTTAGGATTAGTGTTAAACTAAAAAAAGGGAAAACTGTTACTGTGAACCGTGTTGTTTTGACATGAATTCTTCAGCAGCTTTACGTATTTCTTCAGATGACATGTCTTTTTGATGAGTAGAAATTGACCACGAATGTCCAAATGGATCCTGAATAGTACCAAATCGGTCACCCCAAAATGCATCCATCATAGGCATTGTTGGTTTGGCACCTGCTTGTACTGCCTGATTGTAAATATTATCTGCATTATCTACATACAGGTGAATTGTAGTAGATGTACCCTCTACTGTATTGGGGGAATGAGTTCCCATCGCTGGAAATTCATCTGACATCATAACAAAAGAGTCTCCAATCTGGATCATGGCATGCATTATCTTACCATCTGGTGTTGGCATCTGATAGATCTCTTTTGCATTAAAGGCTTTTTTGTAAAATTCGATGGCTTCTTTAGAGTTGCTTAGAACAATTGATGGAGTTACAGTGTGAAATCCGTCAGGTATTGGTTTTGTCACAAGATCTCATGCATTGAGCAAGTTAAAATATTTTTTACCTTTTCTTTTTCTATAGATTGTTTCAAATGAGTGGAAGATGACTAATTGGACATAATTATCTTAAATTACTGTGACAAATTTTGTTATTATATATGATGTTATGAAATTTTAGAGTCCTTGAAATTCAGACCATTGTTTTCCTAGTTTGTAGATTATTTTCCAAGCCAGTCTGTCTATGTTAACACCAGGTTCAGCAGTGACCATTATAATATATCTCCCAATAGGAAAGCTCATCATCACCACTTTTTCTCTTCTTGAAGAAGAATATTTTACTCTGCCTAAATTAGCATCAAATCCTTTTCTGTTTGCTACTCTATGTGCTAGTTCCTGAAACATCTGTCTCCTTCTTTTATCCGTTTCAAAAGGAATTATGTTCTTCTTAAAGTCCCCAATAATTAATTGACCCGAACTATCAATCAAACCACAAAATCGAATTTCAGGCTCTGATAAAATATTATTCATATTTCTTTTAATCTCTTCAATTGGAAATTCCTTATCTAACATTGGATACTAGAATATGATTGTGCAATTATTTAACAAAGGAGTTTACTCATCTATACAGTAAGGTGAGAGCCTATTTTACCGATATTGATGTAATAGGAACATGAAACCAATTTTTGTTGTATTTGCAATCAGTTTACCTTTGTCATTGACAACAGTATTTATTGTAAATAGTGCTGTCTCAGATAATTTTCCAATGGGTAGAGACATTCCCACCGATGAGTCACAGTATCTACAACAAACTTATCATGCAGTATTAAATTATTGTAAGAATAATTATGGGGATGTTGACAAGTTAAAGGAAAAAGTGTCGTATGAGAAATGTATAGAATCAGTTGAAAGATGGTATGTAGAAAATCTCAAATCATAGTTTACTTGAATATTCTATAAAAACAATGAATTGTATTGGTTCAATAGAGTTTTTAAAAAATATTCTAAACAAATTTTTTATTACATTTTTAGCGATCCAATCAAAACCCTAGTAATAATCACTTTTGAAAAACATTATAAAGTATTTAGATATAGATGTCAGCGGAATAAAATTTGGAAAAATATGAGAAATTATTGAACATGTTAATGGATTTTAATAGCGATATACGATTTGCAGCAATATGCGATAAAAATGGAGAAATTCTATGGAATACAAAACGTAACAATGTAAAAAATATGGTGTCCATTGCAGATACAAAAAAGACACTTCAAAGAGCATTAAGTGCATGGAATGAACGTTCAAAAATCACAGATATAGTTGGAAGGGGACTTTATGTAATTGCAGCATATGAAAAGATAAAACGAATTACTATTCCATTAAATAACAACCATATTTTGTTTATCAGTGTAGATAATGCTCCAATAAGTGCCTCAAAGAAAAAGAGCTATGGACATTTAGTAGAAATGGGAAAAATAATGTCTATTGTAGATTTTGTAAATTCTGCTAATTAATTAACACCATGTGCACAATATTGTAAATTTAAAAATATTTGAGATTAGTTTGTATTTCTAATAGATTAGTTTTTTAACGTCTTTTAGTGGTCCAGAGAATAAAATGAACAATCTACTAGAGTCCTCTGTACAAAGGAATATTATTTGTTGTTCAAATTTAGCATTGTGGATATTTTTAATCAATTAAGAAATATGAGAACGCGAACCTATTTTTTCATTTTTGGACCTGCTAGTTTGTTGGCACTTGTATTGATTTTCTCTCATTGTCTTAATGTGTACGGTGATGTTTGTTACAAAATCATATGGGTATAAATGCCGCCCAAAACTAATTTCTAGAAGTCATTTTTGTATCAAAACAAGTTTCATTTTTTCTAAGGATTTGATATCCATCTGTCTGAATTATTTTAAATCTCTTCACTAGTTTTTTCCTAAAGCTATGCAGATATCCCATGGACTAATAACTCGATCTTCATGGATTATCAATGGTTGAGACATTTCATACATTATTTTTGAAATATCTGAGAGGCTCAAGTCCTCTGAAACTACCTTGGCTTCTTCTAGAGGTGCAACACTTACAGGAATATCTAAAAAATTTTCAGTACTTAGAAGATAATCAGAATTTTCAATCGTTTCAATAATGATTCGGTCATTGATGAACTGATTTGTTCCTTCAAACAGTATCTTTCGAGTTTTATTTTCTAACATCAGCTTCATAATATCACCAAAAGTAGCATCTTGCCCAAATGTTACAATTTTCTTTTTAGGAATTTCAGAAATATAAAACTCAAAATCATTGTTGATTCCTATTTCTAACAGTTTTTTTACAGAAATTACAGAATAGTCATCATTTCCCATATTGATTAGAGTAAATGCTCTACCTACTCCCCTCCAAAGTGAAATTAATTCTTTGATGCTTGTATCGGGTGTGATAATATTGAGTCTACTATCTGCTATATCTTCAACCAATTTCATATCAAAAAAATCAGAAGAAGGGTTTTTGTATACTCCTTGGATTATCTCCCTTCCTCCAATCACTCCTATTGGTTTAACTCCATCTCGTACTACAACAGAATCAGTAAAAGTTTCTAAATACTGAACAAGCATTCCAGCTACTACTCGAACTTTGGCATTTTTTCTTACATTAACACACGGAGTTGATATAAGCGAGTCTTGTAAAAGCTCACTTAGTGGACGTTCTGAAATAGTTGAATTGGATTCAGACAAGATTAACGATTTGAATATATAATTAACGTATTTGAAACAGGATTACAAAAATCAGCGCTGAAAATCAGTATATTTAATTAAAAAATTAGTTTATAAAAATAGTCATGCAAGGTTCTACCAACGACCATCCGCTCAAAAATAAAATTCAGGAATTACTGGTATCATCTGGAATAGAAAAAATTGCATGCTACAACAAGATGCTAAATTACACCATTGAGATATTTGAAACACAAGGAATTGGTAGAGACTATTATGGCTATCACAACATAGATCATGAGTTGGAGGTCACCTACATTACATTACTTGCAGGCACATGGGAGAAAAAATTACAAAAATTAGATCAAAGCGACATTGAATATCTTTTCACTGCGGCTTTATTTCACGACTTTGATCCACAAAAATCAGTTGATAGGCCACACGAAGAAAGTGTAATACGATTTATTTCATTAGATAGAGAATTAAAAAAACTAATTGATGAAGCAGGACTTGACATAGAAATCATAATGGCATTAATTTTGAGAACGTCATATCCCTGGACTGGAGAATTTAAACAAAAACCTGAAACTCTAATGAAAGAATGCTTCCAACGCTCAGAAATTACCAGAAACAATCCTGAAAAACAATCTCATTATGAAGAATTAGGTTGGTTTTTGTCTGTTGCTGATAGGATGGGAGGTTATGCTATTGGTGATTTTTCTGTAGCAATGGAAAAAGCAAAGAAAAATGCTCATGCATTTGCTTGGCCCCAATCCTATATAGTACGAAAGTCTGTTAATTTTTTTGAAACCCTTCTTAACAATGAATCACAAATGTGTAGGCGTGTTCTTCATGCTTTACCTGAAGAAATTCGAAAAAACTTTATGGATACTGTCCTTTCATTTATGAAACTTCGTCAAGAAGAGATTCGTATCGAATCTAAATTTGAGTATGAAAATCAAAAATTTCAAACAAAAACTGATACGTTAGAGGAAAGAAGCTCTGATGAATTCATAAATACGCTAACCTCAATTTACCAAGAATTACCACGACCACTACAGTTACAAAAATTTGGTTTTGCAAAATCTATCTTAGATCCAAATACAATTGTAACAACCCTTAGACTAAGTGACGATAATAACACTATAGTCGGTTACGCAAAAGGGGGACCACTCGAAAACTATCATTTGTATGCAGGAATTGAAGATAAAAATTATGGAAAGGAAAATACTATATTTTTAGAACCAATTGCAATGAAGCTTGGTTATTGGGGACTAGGAGGAGGTACTCGACTCAGAAAGGTGTTTTCATTGGCAGCAAATACAAAAAGATACAGATATCTGACAAGTTTTGCCCTCCGTGACTTAATTCAAAAAAAGATGGGCTCTGAGAATGTAGAGTTTGTTACCATGATTGATCCTGAACATTGGGATTATTACAGAGTAGATCTTTTCGGAGGAATAGTTTGATCTAATAATTGATTAATTTCAGTTTTAGATTATCGTTCTAGTCTCATTTTATGCAAGGAAAATGTAAAAAATGTGGTAATGAACTCGAAGAATCTATTGTTACTAATTGTTAAACAAATGTATTTTTACACAAATTCAAAATAGTCAGTCGCTAAGTGGAATTCCAATAGAAATTTGAAATGATGAGGTTCCTTGGATTTAGATAAAAATTCGTCATAGAATTAGACTTGAATCTGGAAATCAACGAAAGGATTCTCATCAATTTTAAAATAATTTAGGATTTGAGCAAATGCACTTTCGTTTACAAAGAATCTATTTGATTGATTATTTCAGAAACTTGTTCTAATAAATTAGAATAACTTTGAAGAATGTACCTATGATTTAAAAGAAATTTTTCTTTCGTTGGTACAATGACTAAATCAAGAACATCTCTTATACTAATGGTGCTATCTGTAACACTTGTTGCATCTCTATCCGTAGGGTTACTTCAAGAAAGTGAAGCTACTAAAGGTCAAGGAGTAGGACTACCAGAGACTGGTTCGAAAAAGGTTTGTGGTGATAGATTGTGTTCTGAACCATCAATGAGTTCTTCTCATAAAGAAGCTCCAGTTCAGACCACTTCCCAAACTAGTGAATGTAAAAGCTATGAAGGACAAACTCGTACCTACTACATTGCAGCAGACGAAGTAGAATGGGATTATGCTCCTTCAGGCCTTAACCTAATGAAATCACATGACTTTAATGAAGATGAAAATGTGTTTGTTGAAAATACTTCAGACCGAATTGGTAGTAAATACATCAAAGCATTGTACCAAGAATACACTGATGATACATTTTCAGAACTTAAACCACGAACCTCTGAATGGAAACATCTTGGAACACTAGGACCAATGATTCATGCTGAAGTTTGTGATACTATCAAAATTGTTTTCAAGAATAATTCTGAGGAACTAGATTATTCTGTTCATCCCCATGGAGTATTCTATGAGAAAGACTCTGAAGGTGCAGAGTACAATGATGGAACTTCTGCAAGTAAGAAATCTGATGGAATAGTTGCTCCAGGACAAACTCACACTTACGTCTGGGCTGTTCCAGAACGTGCTGGACCTGGACCAAATGATCCTAGCTCAATTATCTGGATGTATCACTCACATGTTGATTCTCCAATGGATACCAATTCTGGACTTGTTGGTCCTATGGTGGTAACTGCAAAAGGAATGGCCGATGAAAATGGTAGACCTATTGGTGTTGATAGAGAAATGGTAAGTCTGTTTACAGTTTCTGATGAAAATTCTAGTCATTATCTATGTGATAATTTAGAAAAATTCACAGACGAGACTTGTAATAATGAGGAATTAGTAGGAGACGACGATTTCGCTGAAAGTAATCTCATGCATGGAATTAATGGATATGTTTATGGTAATTTGCCAGACCAAACTTTACAGAAAGGTGAACATGTACGTTGGTATCTGATTGGAATGGGAACTGAAGTAGATTTGCATACACCTCACTGGCATGGAAATACTGTATTGTGGAATGGAATGCGAGTTGATGTAATGGAGTTAATGCCAGCTAGTCTAAAGACAGTTGACTTTATTCCAGACAATGTGGGAACATGGATGTTCCATTGTCATGTCAATGACCACATTTCAGCAGGAATGATGTCACTATTCAAAGTGATCTAACTATTTTTTCTTTTTTATTTTTACACAAACTGTGTCATTTCCTCAGTATTTGTCATACAAACAAAAGATTACTTGATAAATCCGACATTTTTCTTACTTGGAATTATCACTATGGAAAAATTTGTGGTGATACTTATAACATATGAAAATTTTCAAACATTACTTGATTAGAATTTCTAAAACCAAAATGACAATACCTGTAGTGATTGCAGCGAGTATTTTTGCAATTGCTATTGTTTCATTTTCTCCAATTGATGTTAGTGCTGAATATGATCACTTTTCAATTCCAGAAATTTCTGGTTCAATTACTGTCTCTGAATATTCTCAAGATTATTCTGATGAGGCAAAAATTGCACTAAGTGTTGCAATGGCAGTATCTGAAAACTCTGTTGAAAATGGAAAAGCAATGTGGGGCAAGCTCGATGTTGTTCAAGGATTCCTTGTTTACAAGATTGGTCTTTTAGCATCTGATGATATTTTCCATGTGGTTGTAGTTGATGGTGGAAATGGCGAAGCACTCTATGTTTCAGATGGAGTTTCTAAAAATAACTGGAAACATTCTAAACATTCTGATAACGATTCTCATAAAAAATGGAAAGATCATTATTCTTATTTAACTCCTGAGGAAAGAGAAATTAAAAAACAACAATGGGGTGAAGTAAAAGATGCATTCTTTGCACTATCCCTTGATGATAGAGCAAAAATGATCATGCATTTTATGTCAATGAAAGTTCAATTGGAGTCTTTATCTGATGAAGAAAAAGATGCTAAAAAACTAGAAATGAAATTGATGATGGAAGAACTATTGCCATTGTCAGTTGAAGAAAAAACTGAAAAATTACGTGAATACGTAAGTTCACTTTGATTTTAAACTATTTAATGGAAAACTAAATGATTTGATGTTATTGAAATTCAATTATCTAATTCTGTCAATCATGTTGATTCTAATATCTGGTGTCATCTCTGCTAATTCTGTTTTTGATGCATATGCTGAATCTACTCAGATTTGTATTGACAAGGTTTGGCTAGAGAATGCTAAAGGCAAAATTGCTTGTGTAACTCCGTCTACTGCAGCAGTCTTAGTTGAACGTGGATGGGGAACCATACTTGACGACTCTGATAATTTACAAGTTTTAGCCTCAATGTTTGAGGTTCATCCCGAAAAAATGAGGACAGCCGCCCCACTTCCAGAAACTGCAAGAGGACCTCAAATTGACTATTCAAAAGGGTACTTAGTTGAGGAAATCAGAGATGGATTATACTGGGTAACTGATGGTGCATATCAGGTAATGTTTCTGACAACTGGTCAAGGTGTAATTGCAGTCGATGCTCCCCCGTCAATAGGAACAAACTATCTAAAAGCAATTAAAGAAGTCACTGATGAGCCAATAACTCATGTAGTTTACAGCCATACTCACAATGATCACATTGGTTCTGCAAGTATGTTTCCTAGTGATGCAATTTACATTGCCCATCAAGATGCAGCAGATACCCTTGTAAAAAGAAATGATTCTAATCGACCAGTGCCATCTGTAACATTTGAAGACAAATACATACTTGAAGTTGGAAATCAAACACTAGAACTACAGTATCATGGACCAATGCATGAACCTGGAAATATTTTCATCTATGCACCAAACCAAAAAGTCCTGATGTTAATAGATGTAATATTTCCTGGATGGACTCCATTCAAGGATTTAGCTATGGCGCAATTCGTTCCCGAGTTTATTGCATCTCACGATAAAATTCTAGAATATGATTTTGATACATACATTGGAGGACATCTTACACGTCTAGGAACTGCTGAAGATGTACAAATCCAAAAGGAATACTTCCAAGACATCCAAGCAAGTACATCTAAAGCCAATCAAAAAGTCTCCTTTATGGAAATAGGACAAGAAGTTGGGTTTGAAAATCCTTGGCTAGTCTTCCAAATCTATGCTGATTCTATAACACAGCAATGTGCTGATGAGGTTGTTCCAAAATGGATAGACAGGCTTGGTGGTGTTGATTTGTTTACATATGATCACTGCTGGAAGATTTCAGAATCTCAAAGAATTGATTGAAAAGATAAATTCAAACTTTTATGCCAGATACAATTACAAGAACAATAAACAGTATTCATATCAGATAATACTTCAAGACAATCTACAACAATTATCTAATTTTATCTCGGATAAAAAGAAAGAACTTGAAATTATCATTCCAACAATAAATCTTGATCGGGAAGATTATTTGAAATTAAGAGAAAAGATATTGAGTATGAATGAATTTGAAATTATTTTTTTTGCATACTGTTATCTTCTTCAGATTCAGCAAATAGACTAGTAGTGAGGTGCACATTTTTGTTGAATGTATTCAGACAAAAAATTTGTTTTAATCACTGTGTACTTCGTTTTTCTTTTTATTGAATTTGTTGTATCCTTCTTGGTTGTATCCTTCTTTGTCGTAACCTAGGTGATCATATCCTAGTCCATCATACCCCTTACTGTCATACCCATTTTCATCATATCCGTCTAAATCATACCTATTTTCATCATATCCCTTTTCATCATATCCCTTACTATCATACCCATTCTCATCATACCCATTCTCATCATACCCGTCTTTATCATAACCATTTTTGTTAAACCCATTCTCATCATATCCTTTTTTATCATAACCATTTTTGTTAAACCCATTCTCATCATATCCTTTTTTATCATAACCATTTTTGTTAAACCCATCTAGGTCATAACCATTTTTGTTAAACCCATCTTTATTAAAAGCAATTTTTGTATCGATGTGAATTCCATTTATAGAAAAACCCCGATTATCATACCCGTTTTTATTGTATCCTTTTTTATCATAACCATTTTTGTTATACCCATCTTTATTGTAACCCTTGAAATCGAATCCATTCTCATCATACCCGTCTTTGTATCCTTTTTTATCATATCCTTTTTTATCATAACCATTTTTGTTAAACCCGTTTTTGTTGTATCCATCCTTGTCATACCCTTTTTTGTTGTATCCATCCTTATCATAACCATTTTTATCATATCCTTTTTTATCATACCCATTTTTGTCATAACCATCTAGGTCATATCCATGCTTGTCAAACGTACGACTAAATCTATCCAACAACCCCATAACAGAATTTCATGAATTCAATTCAGATAAGCATTTTCACTCCTATCTGCGTCCTATTTTATCCCCAAAATGGTGGCTGAGTCCCCGTGGAGTTGAACCTTATTGATAGAATTAATAATTCAGAAACCTAGCACTTGAAGTAAAAATTATCCTCAATATCGTTTATGAAAAAATTCTAACGTTGGTCCGAAAATTTCATCCTTAACTATATACCCCATGCATAATGTGCTCCCAATCAAATTTGAACTATGATTACCATCAGTATTAATAAAAAATGGTTAAATTATGACAAAAAAACAAGACTCCATTGAAGTTTGTAGTCTCTGGAAAGGTAAAAGACATCTATGATCTTGAAGACGGGACACTTGTCTTTAGATTCTCTGACAGGGTATCTGCTTATGATGTAAAATTCCGAGAGGACATACCAAAAAAAGGCAAGGTTTTGTGCAAGTTTGCAGAGTTTTGGTTTAACGAACTGGCAGTCCCAAACCACTTTGTAAAAACAAAATCTGATAATGAAATAATAGTAAAAAAGATGAAAATGCTTCCAATAGAATGCGTGGTTAGAGGCTATTTCTATGGAAGTATGGTAAATAGATGGAAGAAAGGAGAAGTTTCAGTGCCAAAAGGAACTGATACTATCTTGGCTGCAAAACTCCCAGAACCAATATTTGATCCAACTACAAAATCTGAGCACGACATTCCTATAGATAAAACAAAAGCACTAGAGATGAATCTAGTCACTGATGATCAGTATACATGGTTAGAAAAAACTTCTATATCTATTTACAAAAAGATGGCAGAGATTGCTGATAGTGTTGGTTTCATCCTAGCTGATTTGAAATTAGAGTTTGGAGTATTAGATGGACAAATTACTTTGGGTGATTCAATTGGTCCTGATGAGTATCGGTTGTGGCCAAAAGACTCCTTTGAGGTAGGAAAAATACAAGAGGCATATGACAAACAGCTATTGCGTGACTGGTTAACTGCTAATGGATATCAAAAGCAATTTGATGATGCACGCAATGCAGGAAACGAACCTGTTGCACCGGAGATCCCACAAGAAATTATTGCAAAAATGACACAGCGTTATGTCACTGCATATGAGAAATTTGCAGGAAATTCTCTATAATTCTATATTGTGAACTTGTTGTTGACTAGAAGCTAATGTTAAACTCGAATTCTATTTCTAACATCATACAAAATTATCGCCATTTCCATCATTTGGTGACATCATTTCCCAGAATCTTCTTTTTTTAATATTTTACAATATTTTTAATACCACTACGAAAACTATCCTACTGAATCTATATTCATTGTAGTGGTATCAAAATTAGTATTTACATTATGATATTTCTTGTATTAGTTGTCATTATTTTGATAGCGGTATGATGTTTATTGAAATAAAAAAAAATTAATGCGATTGGACAAAAAAATATGATAAAGGGATCTTTTAGATCAAATAGAAAGGTAATGACAGTATGTCTACATTGTTAGAAAAGCCAATCAAAGTAAATCGTATTGTTACAACAAGTATTGAACATGCACGTGCAATTGAAGACCCTGCACGGGCTAAAATTGTGGAAATTTTGTACCATCAAGCGCTTTCTGCTGACCAGATTTCTAATGCGCTAAAAAAGGTAGGATACAAAAAAGCATTGACAACTGTTCGTCACCATCTAGAAATTCTAAAATCATCAGGATTAATTGAAATTGTAAGAATTGAGGAGTCTCGTGGAGCTATTACAAAATACTATAGTACATCAACTAAGCTATTAGATTTTCAGGCCCCTGAGGATTTTGATTCAAAATACTCAAAGATTATAGATAACACCTCAACTAAAATCGAAAAGATTCTCAAGGGTCTCGCACCAAAAACTTCCAAATCCAAAGGCAAAAAATCAGAAGAATATTCTCAGTACTTGGTAATGGAGATTATGAATCGTGCCATGACAAATGTTCTTGAAAATTCTGGTAAAAAATAGACGGTACACCTAAGTATCTCATACGAGATATTTCTTGCATGGTGCGAGTATTTTACAGTCAAAAAACAGATCTAATCTCTAAGATGACTCTTACTCATTGGCGAAGACAAATTCAAAGTGATTTAGGACCAGAACATCAGGACATGTCAGACAACTGGAAAATGTGTGCAATAGGTGAGAGGATTCGTATAGAAGGCAGAGACCTCAAATCGATTAAGTACCTTTCTCCTGATGCGATCCAATTAGGTTATGAATTTTCAGTATCTATGCAGGAAAGAGACAATGAAAAAGCACTTGAAATTATTACAAAAATAGAGCAACTACCAACAATTTGGCGTGATGAAAAATGATGGAAGAAAAAACGATAAAACTATTTTCAGAAAAAAATCTTGTTTTTATTGCAACAATTATGAAGGATGGTTCTCCACAAGTATCTCCTGTTTGGGCAAATTATGAAGATGGATATGTTTTGATAAATACTGCAGAAGGAAGAATAAAACATAAAAATATTCTACGTGATCCTCGTGTTGCAGTCTCTGTTGTGTCAAAAAATAATCCCCTTGATATGACAACAATTCGTGGAATCGTCGAAGAATTGATTCCAGATTATGATTACAAACATGCTGATAAACTCACAAAGCAATACATGGGTCGTGATCATTATCCATTCAAACGTGCTGATGAAAAACGGATTGTTCTAAAAATCAAACCAAACAAAGTTTTTGTTTTGCCTGAATTAAAGATGAATGAATAGTAATTTAGAATATTTCTAAACTCGAGTTTTGAAATATATTAAATTAAGTATGGTAAATTAGAAAAAAGTTAGCAAAGACAGCTTAACGTCGACGTGAAACTGCCTTTCTCTTTGGAGCTGCTTTTCTAGCTGCGGTTTTTCTCTTTGGAGCTGCTTTTCTAGCTGCGGTTTTTCTCTTTGGAGCTGCTTTTCTAGCTGCGGTTTTTCTCTTTGGAGCTGCTTTTCTAGCTGCACTTCTCTTACGAGTTGCTGCTGCTTTTTTTGCAGCTGCACTTCTCTTACGAGTTGCTGCTGCTTTTTTTGCAGCTGCACTTCTCTTACGAGTTGCTGCTGCTTTTTTTGCAGCTGCTGCTCTTTTGGCTTTAGATACTACCATGACTTTTTTCCAAAAGTTATTGGTGTTATATAGTAAAAGTCACACATAATTACGTAAACTATAGAAAAACTTGACATCTTTTTTGATTTTGTAAATTTACGATCAACAATTTGTTACGCAAATAACTGCTCTATCAACACTTGATTGTTCTTTTTGTGGTATTATGATTATTTTATACTGCTTTTCTTCATCAAATGGAATATCAAACTGTGTTGTTCTCTCAACTGGTTTGTTTGGTTCAAGCCATTCTGATAGCAAATCTTTAGAGGAAAATTCCCCATATACTGACTCCTGTTTTATTTTGTCTTCTAGAATGTAGAACTGGTCTCCTGACATCAATATTATCTCTTCACTGGTATTTTTTGCAACAATTCCAATTTTTACAAAAGTGTTTTCAGGTACAACTTCTTTGCTTCCCTTGTGTGTTCCCTCAAAGGTTATGGTGTACTCTACAGGCCCTACTGTGACTTTGTCGCCACTATTTGCTTCAATTATGTTAATCTTATTTTCTGTATACATATACATAGAAATTGCCATTATTGAGATTACAACTCCTAGTACTAATACAAGACCTATTCTTGCCACAGAATTTGTGTAGTTTTTTGGTATATAGTTGAAACGCACATTTTTTGTGCAAATTTGTACTCAAAACCTCCTACTATTTTGATAAAATATGCGATCAAAACTGTAATTTTATAAAAGACACAGGATTTACTATTGCTTTGTTATAGGATATTCCGTCATGCTTTGAGGTCGAATCTGTCTTTATTCTCGGTCTTGGGGTTGATCTTTTTTGTGTTCATATTATGTTTGTAATAATTTCCTAATCTGGATATACTTTAAATTCTCCATGTTTGAGGCTTGTACCAATGACTAAAACAATCTTAGCAATATCAGTAGCAGCAATTTTTGCCATTGGTATGCTATCAATGCCTTTAGGAATTGCTGACGCAATGGGAAATTTCCTTGATATGAAGAAAGTAACGGTCAAGACTGATTCTTCTGAAGTTGAAAAGGCAATATTCTTAACCAAAGGACAAATTCCAACTGACGGTACAGGTGGAGCCTTTGGATATGGGTATATTACTGACGCTAGTCTTAGTGCCATTGCTGTTACAACTACTCATGATGGTTTTTATGACAGCGAAACACAAGATGAAAACAATCCAGGGCCTATATGGCATAATCACTATGTATCTCTAATTCAAGATGATACAGATATTGCATGTTCTGGATTACAGGTAGAAAATATCTCATTTCAAGAACCTGGAGATGTGGATGTTTGGAATAAAGTAGCTAGTATGGAGGATATTCCGTATTACTTTGCAGCCAACCACAGTCTGACAAATGACCTAGTTGTGTATAACGCAGATCCAAACATTGGTGCAGCTGTTTCATTTACAATTGATCCTGTTGATGCAGATGGTGTTACAATCACTACTATCGAGGATCTTGCAGCAGTTTGTATCAATGATGTGGCATTCATAGACGAAAACGATCTAAAAGTTAAAGAAGTTATCAGAATCTTCTAAACTTTTTTCTTTATTTTTTTATAATTATTGAGGGGTTTAGCTTTTACGCATAACAATAAAACTTGACCCATGTTTTGCTGGGAGACCTTGGTGAATTGATGATTGCATTTCCTATCTAGTCACAAGTGTTCAACCCCCCCATAAAATGTCTGATTTTAAAAAAATGGCATTGTGCCTAAATACCATTATTTTCAAGGGGGGTTTAACGCCTAGGCATGATTATTGCAAATTCATCATTATGAAAAAATTTGTTACAAATACAACTGATAATTTAAAAAATAAATCTCTTAGATTTTATTTTACATAAACTGATTTTTTACATATTCATATCGTTTTTTGTAAACACATGTCGTATAAAATAGGGGGAGACTTTTAGGAAAAATGCCTCTAGTGTACCTAATTAGATGATTTGAATTAGAAAATGGCATAAAACCCCTTCACTAAAATGATGATTTGAAAGATTACTATTTTTTTAATTTGATAATGATTTTAACTTTTTTGGCAGGATTTGCTACTTTGAGACCTTTGTTAATAACCACAATGCCGAATCTTGATAGTTCTGAAGAAATGGTTGATTCTCTTGACTTTGATGTTTTCTTTTCATACACTACGGGATTTTTTTGGCATACTCCCCGTGTAGAACTAGTAAATCATCTATTTTTAGAATGTCTTCATCAGAAACCTTGAAGTCTTTTCATGCATTTCTGAAACTTTATCCATTGCATCAAAAACGGTCTGTTGGTTGATGTTTTCTTTATCATCTAATACCACATAGATTCCAATTTTTTGTTTTCCATCCTCAGTAATGATCTTGTTAATGGCTTGAATTGAATAGCAAAAATCAGACACTTTTTTCTCAAATTTCCCTTTTTCTTCTTCGTTGAATCCCAAATATCTTGCAATCTGATTGTTTTTCATAATTACTTTGGCTCCAATTACTATGATTCCTGGTTGTGCTTTTGGTTCAAATATTTCTGCTGGAATCCCATATTGACCTGCATGCTTTACTTGAATTTGAAAAATGTTCTCTGGATTTTTTGTTTCTTCAAATGAAAGTCCCTCATGAGTTAACCATCTTTCAACATTGTCTCGCATTTTAGATGCACTCATGATTAACACCTCTAACTAGTTCTATATGATTCTAAATTCAAATGACTAGCACTCTAAATTTATACTATTTCAAAACTCGAATTTAGAAATATTGGAAATCTACGCCCAAAACTCAATTAGGAAATATCATCTAGACGTTGACATTAAAACCAGAATCTATGCCTGGAATTGATGCAGCAATCAAAATATTAAAAATTATTCCAACTATCATCAAAACAATCCCTAGATACAAACAATTCCTCGCTTTACGTGGATCATCATGGCGTAAAATAAAAAATGCAATAACGCCACCAATAATTCCTAAGAATATTGGTAGTAAAAACCACGCATTACTTCTTGGCTTTTCTGGATATGCCATTATAATTCACAATTACTTTGCAGCTACCACTTTTTTCTGTAACTGTGTGATCTCTATTTCTACTGTCTCTAATGGATCTTCTGCTTGATTGCGTCTAATTGAGAACATTTTTGGTTTTTCAAAATCATCTGTACAGTCTGGACATGCATAAACTAGTACTCTGTGCTCATTTGGTGCTTTTGGATTAGATAATCTAGGATAATACACCAATCTTGCTCCACAGTCAACACAATATCTGTTGGCTCTTCTAGTCCTGGCCAATGTAACCCTCCTGCATTATTGTTGATATGCGATCATCTATTTGATCTATTTTGTCTAATAGAGTAAACCATTTACTATCAACCGATCAATGTTTCTAAATTCAAATTTAGAAATATAATTAATTATTAGTATTGATTTAATTTACTTAGTTGAAAGATAATATTTCTAAACTCGAGTTTTGAAATAAATGACGCCGCCCATCAGACTTGAACTGACGACCGTCCGATTAACAGTCGGATGCTCTACCACGCTGAGCTAGGGCGGCAACATGTTTGTACCTTGATAAAAGTGATTTAATCCTTACGACTATGCATATTGGAGCAAAGTTTGATTGCTGTTCAGTTAAATTTGGCAAAAAATTCTTTGATCTCTTTTGAATAACTCTCAACTAATTCAATTATTTCTAGATGCTCATCTGCTGTAGGTTCTCTCTGATGAACAATTTGAAAAGCACTAAGTGCCGAACCTACCATCTCTCCAACAAAAAAACCACACAAAAAGTCCCCTATGTTTGCACAGTCCCATGTTTCTCCAACTCTGGGAGAAGCTCCTGCTGTTTTGTATAATTCTAATGTTTGTGTAATCAAGTCCGTTGTCTGTTTTACAAATTCAGGATCGAGAGTCATTAGTAGAACTAATTTTTATTTTTCTATGCCTTTTTTCTTTTCATAGATGTAGATACCATCTAGAAACACTCTGTGGTCTTTATTTTTTACTTTGGTTTTTAGTGCAATGTTTGCTGCAGTTTGTGTAATGTCTGTCCAAACTTCTCCAGTAAGGATTACGTCTTCACCTTTTGGTATTACTTTGGTGTTGCCCACAATTCGTGTAGTTCTTGGTGCACGTTCTCCTTGAAAGTTTTCAATTAGGATTTTTTTTCCTTCTACTTTTACCGTAATTGGAAAATGTGCAAAGACAACTTTCATCTTAATTGTATATCCTTCAATTAGACCTTCACAAATATTTCTTATAATTGATCTTGCAGTATGTAAAATGGAATAGTCTCTTTTTCTAAAACCTGTTGTTTTTAGGATGACTTTGTCCTCTGTAATCTCTATGTTTACTGGTATGCTGCGAAAACTCTTGAAGGTTTTACCCAATGGACCTTCAAAACTTAACATGTGTTTATTTTGTGTAATTTTAACTCCTTCTGGAATAATTACCTGGTCTTGAAATTTTTCGACTTGCTCAGTAGACATATCCTATCAAAAATCCTCCAATTCCTTTTTCTGTTGCTTCATGATGAGACATTACTCCTTGATTTGTTGTAACTAGAAGCATCCCTCTATCATATGCAGGCAAGTATTGTTGTTCCCAGCTGTTAAACTCGTCATTTTTTACTTTGAATCTTGGGGAAATTGCTCCACATTTTGTTATCTTTGCTAGTAGTTTGATTTTGAATTTTCCACCTCTCTTATCATCTATATGTTCAAACTCTCCAATGTATCCATCTTTTTGAAGGGTCTTGAGCACTTCGATTCCTAGTTTTGAAGTAGGAAGAATTGTACAATCCCCTTTTCTTCTTGTTTCATTATTGTATAATGTTACAAATAGATTTGCTAAAATATTAGTTGCTGGCATGATATCACCTATTTTTCCTAAACCCTAAAGATGTTGCTACTTCCCTAAAACATCGTCTGCATAACATTAAATCATATTTCTGTATAACTGCTGTATAATCTCCGCATCTTTTACACCATCTAGAACCTCTCCCAAATTCATGTTTTTTCCTTCCAGTGGCTTCATAAGATCTGTCTTTTGCCATTATGCTACCGTCACTCCAAACTCTTTTACTAGATAATCCTTTGCTTCTTGACTTGTAATGATGTGGGATTTTCCAACACTTGCTTTGTGTTTACTTCTTCTTCGTATTCCAAAACCGGGCCTAGTTAATGTAACTGAAATTCCAAGTCCTAAAATTCCAATTTGTGGATCATATTTTACACCTGGAATGTCTATGTGTTCTCTAATCCCAAATGAATAGTTTCCAAAATTATCGAATGATCTATCGTTGACGGTATTTCCTTTTGCTTCTAACAATCTTTTTAATAATACTCTGGCATCCTCACCACGAATTGTTACTGCTGCCCCTATTGGTTCTCCTTTTCTAATTCCCCAATCTCTTTGTGTTTCTTTTGCGTCCCGTGCACATGATTTCTTTCCTGAAATTTGATCAAGTGCTTTCTTTGCAATCTCGATTATATCGCCTGATTTTCCTATTCCCATGTTTAGAACTACTTTCTCTAAAGATATTTTTTTCATTGGTGATTCTGTTACTTGAGACATACGATCACTTTAATTGAATTATTGGCTCCTCTTTGCCTATTGCCATTATAATGTCAGCTGGAATCTCGATTTTTCTATCTCCTAGGGACAGAATTGCTCTTTTTGGAAGAATGAATGTTCCTTCTTCTACAGTTTCAATTTTGCCTACCTGACCTGCGTTAATTCCACGTGTTACCAAACATTGGCAACCTGATTCTAATTTTATTACCTCCAGAATTTTTTGTTCTGGAATTTGTATTACACAAGTATCCCCAACATTTACTTTGGTGTCTGAAATTGTGGAACGTCCGTCATGAAATCCGATTTGGGTTTTTCCATTGTTAATTGTAGTTTTGCTAACTACCCTGACTAGTTTCTTTGTTTTCTCTGATGCGTTAATCTTAATTGGTTTTAGAAGTTTTCCTTCTGTTGGAACTAGACGGTAAACATCTGGAACGTTTTCTAATTCTACTATATCCATTAATCCAATTGCATGATGAAGTGATTTTCTTACGACTCCGTCAATCTTTACTTTGCCTGAGTATATTGCAGTTTTTGCTTCTCTGAGACTTGTAACAATCTTTAATGTATCTCTTAGAAATACTGCGGTAGGTATGGAATAGTTCTTTTTATGCGGACCGGGTCTTACTGTGATTACAAATCTTTTGTCTTTTCTTGTAATTCCCCAGAATTGTGGGGCCATTTGACGTTTGAGTTTTTTACTTCCTGAAATGCTTACCATTAATTTTCATCTTCCTTTTT
>JAOTZM010000092.1 GCA_029861345.1 Candidatus Nitrosopumilus sp. | reverse complement strand
ATGTAGAGGGAAAGTTCCTTCCAGAATATTTGGAAAAAGAACTTCTTGAGAGAAACCCATTCCAATCAATTGATGTCAATGGTGTTGGCAGTCTGATGAAAATTGGTATTTCTAATGGTCGCAGCGTTAGACCAAACATGGAAATTGGAATATGCGGAGAACATGGAGGGGATCCAAACTCCATCAAATTCTGCCACGGTACAGATCTCAGTTATGTAAGTGCATCACCACACAGAATTCCAATCGCAATTGTTGCAGCAGCCCAAGCAGCAATTGAGCAGCCAAAAAAGGCAAACTCAAAGAAAAAATAATACATTTTAAAACCAATCAAACCTGTTTCTAAACAAATTGCTACCTAGAATCGATACCATAAAGCAGATGAGGCAGAAGATAGGAATTACTCAAAAAAATCTTGCCATGATGACAGGTGTGAGTACATCAATGATTAATCAGATAGAATCAGGTAGAAGTCAACCAAGCTATGAAACAGCAAGGAAAATTTTTGACAGTCTTTCACAGTTGGAAGGAAAATCATCATCACATACTGCAGGTGATTTTTGCAGCAAGGATATTGTAAAGTTAAAACCCACCAACACGCTTCATGATGCAATTAAAAAGATGCATCAGTTATCAATTAGTCAGATTCCGGTTTTTAGCAATTCAGATGTTGTAGGAGTGGTATCTGAAGAGGGAATCATAAAACATTTGGCAGACATTGGAGAAGCAGAATTGAAAAAAGCAAAGCTGTCAGACACTATGGACGCTGTTCCCCCAATAGTAGACTTTGACACTCCCGCAAATGTTCTTGTTCCATTAATTAGATACACAAAATGTATTCTAGTTTCAAAGAAATCAAAGATTGTAGGAATCATTACAGCATCAGACACACTGAAAATGATGGAATGATTATTCTTTAGGATGAGAGCACAGTTCTGCGAGTACCCCGTTAAGGGATTTTGGATGAATAAAGGTGACTTTGGTTCCTGCAGAGCCAGGTCTTACTTTACCAAGAAATTGAATACCACATCCTTCCATTCTTTCTACTTCACCTTCGATGTTATCTGTCTCTAATGCCATATGATGTAATCCTTGGCCTTTTTTCTCTAGGAATTTTTTGATTGGACTAGTATCATTTGTAGGCTGCATTAACTCAACACGGCCATTTTCCAAATGAATAATTGCCACTTTAACTCCTTCTGTTTCAACAGTTTCAAATTCCACATTGTCAACACCTAGTGCTTGTTGGTATACTTTGGCAGATTCCTCTACATCATTTACTGCAATTGCAATGTGATCAATTTTCATCTAAAAGACCTCTTTTGGACGGTATTCACCAAACACTTCTCGGAAAGTATTGCTAATTTCACCGGTTGTAGCAAAGGCCTTTGCCGCGGTAATTATGTGAGGCATGAGATTTTCATCTGTTTCAGCTGCACTTTGCATTGCAGAAAGTGCCTTTTCCCATTTCTTTTTGTCCCTTGATTCCCGTAATTTTTTGAGTGCCTTTTTTTGTTGAATTTCAATTTTGCCACCAATTCTAAGTAGATCTGGTTGTTCTTCTTGCTCAGAATATTTGTTTACTCCAACAATAATTCGGTCACCTTCATCGGTTTCCTTCTTTAAACGATATGCGTTTTGTCTGATTTCAGACTGGAAGAATCCTTTCTCAATTGCCTTGACAGAGCCACCCATTTTTTGAATTTGTTTTAGATATTTCCATACACCCTCCTCAATTTGATCGCATAATTCTTCAAGATAGTATGATCCAGCCATAGGATCAGCTGTCTTTGTGATTCCACTTTCATGAGCCACAATTTGTTGTGTTCTGAGTGCAATTTTTGCAGATTCTTGTGTAGGAAGTGCTAATGCCTCATCTCTGGAATTTGTGTGAAGTGATTGAGTGCCACCAGCTACTGCTGCCATTGTCTGAATCGCAACTCGAACAATGTTGTTATCAGGCTGTTGTGCAGTTAATGATTCGCCACTAGTTTGAGTATGAAATTTTAACTGTAGTGAACGTGGGTTTTTTGCATGAAACATTTCTTTGAGAATTTTTGCATAAACTTTTCTTGCAACTCTAAACTTTGCAACTTCTTCAAAGAATTCTATAGTACAACAAAAGAAGAACGAAAGACGAGGAGCAAAGTCATCAATCTTTAATCCTTTATCCAGACAAGTTTGAATGTATGCAATTGCATTGGCCAATGTAAATGCAACTTCTTGTGTTGCAGTACAACCAGCCTCTCTCATATGATAGCCCGATATTGAAACAGGATACCAAGAAGGAACTTTTTCTGCACAGTAACCAATCATGTCACCAATTAATCGCATTGATGGTTGAGGAGGATAGATGTAAGTATTTCTTGCAATGTATTCTTTTAGAATATCATTTTGAGTGGTTCCACGAAGTTCATGACTTTTGAATCCCTGTGCTTCACCCACTGCAATATAATATGCAAGTAATGTAGATGCAGTAGAATTAATGGTCATTGAAGAACTAACTTTGCCAAGTGGAATGCCATCAAAGGCAGTCATCATGTCTTTGATGGAAGTTATTGATACACCAACTTTTCCTACTTCACCTTCAGCTTGTGGTGAGTCAGAATCATAACCAATTTGTGTTGGAAGATCAAAGGCCATACTAAGACCGGTCTGGCCTTTTTCAAGCATGAATTTGAATCGTTCATTGGTAAGTTTGGCATCACCAAATCCAGAATATTGTCGCATGGTCCAGAATCTTTCACGAAACATTCCAGGATGAATTCCTCGTGTGAATGGATATTTTCCTGCATCTTCTGCTGGTTTCTTTTTAGAGGATTTTTGATAGATTCGTTTTACTGTAAAATTAGAATCAGTGAAAATTTTCTTTTCAGGCTCTTTTGATTTGGGGGATTTTTTTGCTGCCATATTATCACTTTAACAAAGATTTTGTAATTTTATCTCCTGCTTCAAAGGGGTCAATATTTTTTGTCTGTAATTTTTTGAGGTATTTTGAAAATGTTTTATCAGAATCTAGCATTCCATCAATCTTTTCTTTAATGTTATTTAAAACGATTTCTTTTAGTTCGGTCTCAAGTCTATCTAGATCTTTCTCTTTCTTTGATTTCTTTTTGGATCCCATCAAATCTTTAAGGGCTTTTGCGAATTCTACAATTCCAGAATTCTTTTTTACAGAGGTTTTCAGAATTACCGGATTTCGTTCTGAATCCCCAATAAAGTCCAATACTGCATCAAATAGCTGGTTTGTTCCACTAAGGTCACTTTTGTTTACAAGATAAATGTCTCCAATTTCAGTCAAACCAGCTTTGATTGTTTGAATACTATCACCAGTGTTAGGATTAAACACAACAACTGTAATGTCTGCAATGTTTGAAATTTCAACTTCAGTCTGTCCAGCCCCAACACTTTCAATAATAATTGGATTAAATCCAGAATATTCTAAAATTCGGATACTATTTCGTAATGAACGTGATACTGCTCCTGTGGCACCTCTTGATGCAATACTTCGAATGTATGTTCCTGAATCAGTGGATTCACTCATTCTAACTCTATCACCCAGTATGGCCCCTCCAGTAACATGACTAGTTGGATCAATTGCCAACACGGCAGGTTTCGTACCTAATTTTTTCATGGCAACTGCAGTTTTGTTAATCAAAGAACTTTTTCCAGCACCTGCAGGTCCAGTAATTCCTATAACAATAGAATTGCCCGTATCTTTGAAAATTTTCTTTAGTAGTTTTTTTGCTTCCTTTTGATCATTTTCTACAATAGTGATTGCTTTTGCAATTGCACCACGTTTACCTTTCTTTAGATCATCAAGTAAATCCAATACAAAGAAGGTTTCAGAGGTACAATAAAATCTTGTATATGATCTAAGATCTAGAATAGATTACAGGTAGTGCAGGTTCATCAAGGGGATGAATCTCTGTTTTTAATTGAATATGCCCAAATTCCTGATGATCTACTTCTAAGACTACCGGATGAATTGGCCAACCATATTTTGGAGGATTTGAAAATGGAACAATTTCAATAAACTCTGAACCAGAAAATGTTTTTTGAAAAGATTCATCCATTCCAAGAATTTCCAATACTACTGAATCGGTTTTGCCAGATTTATCAAAATAAGATACCTCAACGTGTCCAGAGTCATAGTATATTGCATCTATTTGTAAGGTTTGACGAAGAATATCTTTGTCATCTGTCCCACCACCTGTTAGAAAGACTAATGCTAAAACGGTAATTATTCCAAGAACTATAGGGGCACCAAGTTTTCTAGCCATCGTTGAACTCTTTTTTCATATTTCTAAGGAAATTTGACCTTATTCGTATTCGCTCTAGGGTTTGAGATTGAGTGCGTTCCGTGCCAGGAGTAGGATTGTTTTTGAAGAATTGTTTGATTTCTTTTTCCATAGAGTCATCAGCTACAGAAGATATACTAGCCACGATCCTATTAAACAGAGGATTTCCATGCCCAACTTTCTTGTTTAGTTTTTTCCAATTTTTCTTTAGCCATGGCCACAAAACTTTTTCCCCATAGGGATTTGCAGCAACTTTCATTATGGGTAACTGCATATTTTGAGAACGTACTTCGGGGTTTTGAGAAAAATCAAGTGATTTGAGGAGAAGTTTTGTATTTTTAAATCCACAAATAGAACCTAAGAAACGGAGTTTTTCTTCCATAGTTTTGGCATTCTTGTATAGATTTGTTAGCTGGGCATGTGTCTTTGCATTTCCATTCCATGCTGCAATAGAGCATATCGGTTCTACTAAATCAGGAGATAATGAACTTGGAGATTTTAGGAATTTGGAATATCTTCTAAGAGCTTCTGCTGTAACTTCTTCATCATCCATTTTGCCTAAAGCAGAAATTACAAATCCACGAAGTAACGCATCAGTATGTTTATCTGATTTTTTGGGATCCCATCCTAAATCAAACAAAATTTTTCTAAAGTAATTTACTGCATATCCACGAATTTCTTCTGAAAACTTTTCACCAAATGAACGAAAGTATAATGAAGCTAAATTGTGTGCCACGTTAACTGATACAAGATAGCTATCCTCATCATAATATGCATCAGAAAAGTCAAGATAATTTCTTACTTGTTCATCACCAGAAACACAAAGAGAAAACAGATCATTTTGAATTGCCCATCTGTCAATTGCAGAAATACGTTTCTCATCTACTAACATCTTCAAGTCAAGTAAGATTCCCTCATCATACTTTACACGATAAAATCCCTTTCTTCCATAGTTTGCAACAAAACCTATCGTATTCTTAGGAAGTTTAACAGATATGGATTTTTTAGAAAATAATCTTCTGGAAATTTCATTTTCTAGTCCCAGAGAAACAGGGATAGACCACAAACCTCGACTAAATTTTTTGTCTTTCTCAACCAGATACCTCTTTTGTTTGAGTTTCAAAGTATTGCCATCTTGATTAATCTCAACTAATGGAAATCCAGGCTGTCTGAGCCATGTGTTTACCATAGAAGTGACAGGCATTTTTGATGCTTTGCCAATTGCATTCCACAGGTCTTGGCCTGTAGCATTTTTGTATTTGAAATCAGAGAGATATTTTTTAAGACCTTTTTGGAAGTTTGGTTCACCAACATAATGCTCAAGCATTCGTAATACACATCCACCTTTGTCATAAGAGATTGCATCAAAAATTTCTCTTATTTCAGATGGAGAATTTACTTTTACATCAATTGGATGTGTTGTCTTGAGAGAATCAAGGCCCATTGCAACATTCATTGCATCCTCAACAAACTGATTCCACAAGTCCCATTCTGGGTAAAACTTGTCAACAAATTTTGTTGCCATAAATGTTGCAAAGCTTTCATTTAGCCACAAATCATTCCACCACTTCATAGTAACTAGATTACCAAACCACTGATGTGCAATCTCATGAGATATTACTTCGGCGATAAATTGTTTAGTTCTAGTAGAAGATGTTTTAGGATCATATAGCAAGATTGTCTCCCTAAAAGTTATTGCCCCCCAGTTTTCCATTGCACCTGCTGCAAAGTCTGGAACTGCAATCAAGTCGAGCTTTGGCAAGGGGTATTTTATTCCAAAATATTTTTCATAAGATGTAAGAAGTTTCTTTCCTAATTCTAATGAGAATTTTCCTTTTGACTTGTTGCCCGTTGTAGTTACTACTCTAATCTGAACTTTGCCAATTTTTCCTGTTAGATACTCAAATTCCCCGACACCGAGGTAAATCAAATATGTTGAAACAGTTGGAGTTTTTCCAAATTTGTAAATAGTTTTACTAGTAAGTTTTTTCTTTGATTTGACTGGCATGTTAGAGATTGCAGTAAATTTGTTATCTGCAATAATTGAAATTTCAAATGTTGCCTTTGCTTCAGGTTCATCCCAGCAAGGAAATGCGCGTCTTGCATCAGCTGCTTCAAACTGTGTTGTAGCAAGATACTTTGTTTTGCTACCCTGTTTGTACTGACTGCGATAAAACCCAAGAAGTCTGTCATTTAAAATTCCCTGAAACTCCAAGTGGATTGTGGCTTTTCCTTTGATTTTTTCTCCCAATTTTATTTGTAATTCTTCTTTTTTCTCATTGGTTTTTGGAGTAGAATCGATAATTTTTCCTGC
>JAOTZM010000091.1 GCA_029861345.1 Candidatus Nitrosopumilus sp. | reverse complement strand
CATCTCTTAGGTTGTAGTAGATGCCAATCTGTTTTCAAACGGCTAGGAAATAATCTTATTCATGCTCTAATATAGGTGAAAAATATTGTTTAACCAAAAAATCTTAAGAATAATTGATGAACTTCAGAAAAGATCTAACTATGAACAAGAGCACAAAGATGAATTTTCAGAAGAAAATAGAATGTTAGCCATAACTCGTGATACTGGAGAGTTTTACAATTTACTTCTGAAGGCTCTAGGTGTAAAAAGGATTTTGGAGATAGGACTCTCCCATGGATATTCCACTCTTTGGTTTGCAGATGCTATTTTATCAGAAAATCCTTCAAACTCTTGTGTGATCACTATAGAAAAAGATCATTCTAAGGTAAAGATCGCACAGGAAAATTTTAGAAAAGCTGGCATTGAAAATTTTGTAACAGTAAAACATGGAGATGGAATAAAAATTCTAAATGAAATGTTAGAAGATTTTAACAAAAATTTTCAGAAAGATTATTTTGATTTTGTATTCATTGATGCTGATAAAGAAAACAGCATACAATATTTTGAATTATGTCTACCCATGATTAGAAAAAATGGTATAATCGCAGCTGATAATATTTTGGATATGAAAGAGATGGAGGAATATACAAAATATGTTAAGAATAGATCAAATATTCAAACTGTTACCTTACCAATAGGATGGGGTCAAGAACTTTCACTCAAGTTACAGGAATAATTTGGAAATAAAATGGGCTCACGTGAATTCATCCACCAAGGGGGGGATGAAAATGGACGCAGAAATAGAAATTAACTAAAAATTCAATAAAAATCAAACTAATTCTTCAAAGGAATTATTATAGCAATTTGGGTTTGCTTTGAGTTGTTCTTCTACAAGTTTCTTTGAAAAGTTGTGTTGTTCTACCATGTGTTTTGGAATATCATCACATTTTTTTTTACAGGTCCTACACTTGTATTTCATATATTATTCTCATCTCTACGATGAAACTATAGAAACTAAAGGATTCTCTTTTACACAGTTTTACTCAAAGTTTTCCACCCTAAAACAAGAATAATAATAGTTTAATGAGTTTCAGTCAATTAGGACAACCTCAAAATTTATCACCAATAAATAAGGTCCTGAATCTTAATAGTGGACAGACCTCTGATTTTTCTAAGGATATGATAGTAAAATGACAAATGAATTAGAAAGTATGTCTTGCTTTATGATGGTAAATTTACAATGGGAACATGAATCATTTTCGTCTGTAGAATATTCTAAACCATAATTTGAGCAAACAACAATTTCTCCTATAAACTCTGCAAAAAAAAATCAAATAAAAATTTCTGACATCAATTATGGAGATTAATTGATGTTTCTATTTTTTCTTGCAATATATCCATCTAAACTTGATGCAATGAATAGTATGATCTTGCTCATGATAGATGTTATGATTTTAGTTTTATGATTAAAAGTAAAAATCCTGAGGCCAAGATACTTGTTTAGAGATGATTTTAGACTTAGTTAGGAGTGAAAATAAAATTTAAAAAGATTAGATAATCATTAGAGAGGTCAATTCATTCTACATTGTTCACATAATGGAATGTCAGTGGCACCAACCTCACTGATCAGTACTGTAGTTTTTAGAACCTCAATTCCAGAACTATGACATTTATGGCAAATCCCAATCATAAAATGCCATCTGAATACAAGTAAATTAACTTTATGAACAAATTGTTTTTAACTCTCATCTTCCTCAAAAAATAATTCAGAGTTTTAATATTACATAAAAAATTGGGAAAAAGGATTATTCCTTTTCAAGATCCTTTATTCTTTCAGAAACACCTTGTGCTTCTTTTTCAAGATAGTCTTTGTATTCATTTAACATTCCTATCCTTTCTTCCTTAGTGAGGAAGCTTCGTGCTCTTTGTACACTTACACCGCAACAACCATTACCCATACAATCACCTCCTTTCCATTAATATCGGACATACGATATGTATACTTTAAAATGTATTTATATATATCGGATGACCGATATAACTATTGAAGAAGAATGGATGACGAATCTTGTGACATGAGAGGAATGCTTGGATTTCTCATCTTGTTTTTAGTATCAAAAAAACCAATGCATGGAAAAGAAATTGCAGATGAAATTGCTAAAAGGAAAGGTGAAAAACCTAGTCCAGGAACACTTTATCCTGCAATAAAAAATCTAAGAGAAGCAGGATTTCTAGATGAAGAAAAAGAAGGCAAGACAATTACATATGCTCTCACCCCATCAGGAAAGAAAGCCCTTACAGTTGCAAAAAGAAAATTTTGTAAAATATTCTTGGGAGTTTTTCCTTGATTCCCAGAGTGTGAATGTGCTCTTTCTCAAAAAATAATCTCAATTCAGAGACAAGCTAGTATGAACAATCAGAATCCAAGTTGCTTCATCTATCCATGCTCCTTCCCATTTTTGGAATTTTTCAGGAAGACCTACATCCTGAATTTCTTCTAATGTATTACCAGCATTCATTTGATCTTGTACTATTTTTGTAGTTTCTATAAGCATGCCATGATAATCTACAAGATCTTCCATATTCGTTAACGGACCATGTCCAGGTATTATTTGGACATTTTCAGGATATTCATTAATTATTTTTTCAACATTGTTGGTTAAACCTTCTACACTTCCACCATGCTCTAGGTCAACAAAGGGAAACATTCCATTAAAAAAATGATCACCTAAATGAAGAACATTTGATCCTGTAAAGTAAACAATACTATCAGAATTAGTATGACCGTTTGGTAAATGAGTTACCTGAATTTTTTCATCATTGAAAAATAAGAAAACAGATTCATCAAAAGTAATAATTGGTAAAGCTTCTTTTGGATATGCATCAAACTTCATACCAAATGCTTTTTGTTCCTGTGGACTAGAAAGAAGATCCCTTACATTACTCTGAGCTATGATTATTGTATCGTGTTCACCAAAATGTGCATTGTTTGAAACATGATCCACATGCCAATGCGTGTTTAACAAAAATTCTATATCATCACAAGTTGCACACGTTTTTAGTTCAAATAATTGTGCTTTAATATCATCTAGGGCAAACTCCATTCCATCATCAATAATTAATAGTCCATCAGATCCTGCTGATACCCCAATGTTTCCTCCAATGTTTCCTTCAACAGATTGGTCAATCCCAATCAGCATTGAGATATTGTTTGCTACAGGTATTACCTCAAGTTTATTTTCTGTAGTTAATTCTGGTAGTTGGTCTGACATTTCTATAGGTTCTTCAATAAAGGCATCATCAGTCAATATAGTTCCCCATCCACGTTCTACTAGAGCAGATGCAGTGAAAGGAGTCACACATGCAATTTTACCTTTTGTACTTTCAATCCAAATTTTGTCAATGCAAATTTGAGAATATTCAACTGCATCACTAAATTGAATAGCTGAAATGATTCCTATTGAAAGTACTATTGGAATTAGCACAAAAATAGTTAATTTCACATCAAGACAAATCTTTATTCAGATTTAAAGGATTCATAACTAAATTCTCTTAAATTCATTGACTTATTTCGGTAGAAAAAAGATTCCATGGTCCACATGTATCATATAATATAAAAAAATGTGGGATCTAAAATTCAGTACCACATACAGTGCAATGACATTTTCCATTCGATTGTGTATGATTTCTGCATTTATGACACCAATTTGTTGACATTTTATTCAAGATATAATTTGATAATTTTTATTTACAAAGAAATGTTGAAGTGTTTTGATCAGATAGCAAAAAAGAACATAATTACTGCTTATTGTTAAATGAAAGTTTAGTCCTTCAAAGGGATTTACAGTTTTAGTTCAAGACTCTTAAGATTCAATTCCACGTTGAGACCCACCTTTTTGGGATAAAAATGGACGTGGGAGGCATGAAATTAGATTCCTTTTCTAACTTACCCCACTACAACTGTAGGTTTCCTTTGCTTGTGATTCAACAGCTATAGTGAAGTCTTATGACATTCGTCAATTCCAAAAATTGTTTTTAATTATTCAATAAGAGAACACCAGTTTAATTCCGATATCTCTACAGTGACAAGTGCAGGCATGAGAGCATCATAATCTTCATCTCTGCAAATATTCTGATTGAACCTCCTTTGAAATACGAAATTAATAAGAAATACAAACTATCTATTCATTCAGTTCATCTTCATCAGACTCTCGTCTTGATGGTCGTACTGGAATATACATAACTGTCAACAAGAAAAGATTTGAAATATAGCATATAGATATGACTGATGAATCATTCATTGAGGCTTTATACATCGCTTTGGCGTAGGCATATATGCTAGATGTTGTTGTTTGTTCAAATTGTGGTTTAGAATATTCTACAGACGAAAATGACTCATGTTCCCATTGTAAATTTACCATCATAAAGCAAGACATACTTTCTAATTTAGTTAGAGATTCAACTATCAAAATTGTTTTTAAATAATCATTCTAAATTAAGATCAGTTACTAGATGGGAAACTAAAATAGGCTCATGGGGATTCATCCACCAAATTGGGGGTAAAAATGGACGCAGATGAATGTAAAAATTATTTTTTAAAAATTAATTCAAAAAAAGTTAGATAAATAAACGAATTTATGTGAGAAGAGTGAAAGGTTTTAGATTTATTCTAATTCACCTATGATTTTAATTTAAATTATTTAATGCAAGATTGTTATTAAAAAATAATGCAAAAGGATAGATTATCTGAATGGTTTGTCCCAAAATTTGGTTCTCGAAACTTTAGATTATCAATAGGAATTCTATTTTTACCTTATACTGGAATGGTGATATCCTTTACAATATGGGGATCTCTTTCAGTAGAATTTAGTTTTGATAGATTAGTATCCATTTGTTTGCTCTATTTTTTTGCAATAGGAATATCTGCACATTGTCTTGATGCATTAGGAAGCAAGAAAAAACCTTGGGGGGATATATCAACCTCAAAGCTTTGGTTAGCATCAATAATTTCCTTAATCATATCTTTTTCTCTTGGATTATATTATGCATTTTTAGATTCTTGGTTACTATTTCCAATAGGAATAGCTGAGGGATTTTTTCTTTTTGCATATAATCTTGAATTATTTCGTGGAAAATTTCACAATAATTTATCATTTGTTTTATCCTGGGGAATTTTACCTGTTTTTGCGGGAGCCGTGATTCAGTCAAATTCGATATCTTTTGAAACGATAATATTTTCTGCAATTGCTGGCCTTGTAAGTTATATCTTGATAGTTACATCTAGAAAGTATAAAGAACTAAAACAACAAAATGTAAATTATAAAACATATCACAAAAAAGAAGTAATTCTTAAGGTTGTAAGTTCTGTTGTAATATTTAGTACTATTTTCTTTGTTGCTTTAAGGTACCTTTAATTCATTAAAATAGGAAAATATTGTATGACTAAATTTTCTGAAGATTTGTTAAATAGAATATTAGATGCCTCGGTAGGTAATGTGGTTACTGTTCTTGGAGAGATCTTTGACTGCAATATCAAATTGGAAGTAATAGAACAGAACTCTGTTGCCCCTAATCAATTTGTGAGAAAGGTATCAATTACGGCACAAGGATTACCAGTGATAAAAGCCAACGTAAAATTTGACTCTACTGTTTTGCCTGAATTTATCATGACTGATCTTTTAAAGAAAAAACATGGTATTGGGGAAATTCTTAATGCGAATGGTATCAATGCTACTAGAAATGTCATAGCCTTGAATCGTAATCCTGATGAGAATAAAGTATCAAGAGAATATGAAATTATTCATAATGAAATCGTTTGGTTTACTATATTAGAAGAAATAAGACTAGTCAATCTTAGTTCCGACAATAATAGTTGAAAAGCCCCATGTCAAGTCTTGCTTGTATGTTTTTAGTCCATAGTTTTTCATAATCTCTTCATATTCTCTTACCCAATTCGTGGTTTTTATTAGAATAGGTAAGTCAACAAAGACTTGTTTCCAATTAGGAATAAAAAATCCTGCCAAAAAAAGTAGTTTAAAGTAAAAATTCCACATTTTTTGTATTAATCTATTTTTTGGATATGTAAAATCATGTAAAATTATTTTTCCACCCACATTAAGATGTTCAAGACAATTTTTGACCAGAACATCAGCTATGCAATATTTTGGTAAGTACGATGCAGTGATACAATCAAACTTTTTTCCTAGATTAAGTTTTTCGGCATCCTGATTTACAAAAGAAATATTTTGATATAAATTCAATTTTTCTTTTGCTTTTTCGAGATAGTTTTTAGTAATATCAACACCTATAATCTCCACGTTTGGAAGCTTCTCTGCAATTTGTCTTGTAAGGATACCTGTACCACAAGCAAGATCTAACACAGTTCTTTCATTAGATAATTGTTCTAGAATTTCATGTTTCCAAAAACTATCTTTTCCAAAAGTAGTCCAATTTACTATTCTATCATAAGAATTAGAAGTATTGTTAAAAAATTTTGGAACAAGATCTTTGGGACTTTCTTTAATCATGAGGTTTATTGAATTTTTTATTTAAAGTAGTTTGTGAGTTAATGACATCATCAAGAATCCTACATTTTTAGATACTGAATGATTTTATTCTAATTAATTTAGGAACTAAAATGG
>JAOTZM010000090.1 GCA_029861345.1 Candidatus Nitrosopumilus sp. | reverse complement strand
GCAATAATTTTTAGATTCAATTTAGATAAATTTTTGTTTACAAAATATTAATAAATTTTCCCAACTTCATTTTTGATTTGGATAAATCCTTTTAACAAATTTCAAAAAAATGTGGCCATGAATACAGAGGCAGCCTTCAAGGAAAATGTTTTGCATGACATTACTCACTGGGGCATCAGAGCATCAATTGGAGTCATATTCATTGTACATAGTTTAAAGAAATTTGATCCTAGTTGGCAAGAATGGCTAATCAGTATTGGAATTCCACCTGAAATGCAATTACCAATTGCACTAGCAGAATTCATCGGAGGCATATTCCTAGTTGTAGGAGTATTAACCCGAATTACAGGTACAGTATTTACGGCGATTTTGCTTGGTGCGATATTTCACATAAGATGGGAAAATGGTTTTTTTATTTCTCAAGGTGGATGGGAGTGGGATTTAGTGATGTTAGCTGCAGTTCTTGTAATTATTGCAGCTGGGCCAGGAAGAATTTCAATTTCTCATATTGGAAAAAAAATTCCTAGATTCTTACAGTGATTATTTTATTTTTTTGTTTAATTCTGTGATGAATTTTTTTATTTTTGGTTTTGGAATTACTGCACCGCATGCTTTATCATGTCCACCACCAGAACCACCAAGATCAGTTGCTAGTATATTTACAATCTTGCCCAAGTGAACTTTACAGTGCTTAGAGCCTCTAACTGAAACAGCATAGATACCATGATCAACTCTTTCTTTGTATGCAACACCAACATCTTTACCTGACAATCCCATCACAAAATTAACAGCACCACTTGCGCCTGCATCCAGAATTTCCATATAACCAAGATTTTTCATGGTTTTCATTCCTGCCTTTACTTTGGCAATCATCTGTGAAAGTTTTTCTACTTGAATTTGAGCAAACTCAAAAGTATTTGGAATATCATGTGGGAACTTAGATTCTGCCAATTCTTCTACCAGATATAACAGATAGTCAGGTTCTTTTTGATGTCCTACTATGTTGTAAGTAAGCACAGTTGCACTGATTAATGCAAATTGCCTATCATAAATTTGAAGTAATTTTGAACCTATAGGTCTGTCTTCCATATAATCAGTAATAGCTGCACATGTTGCAACAAATGAAGCATGATCATTGAGTTTAGATTTAAATGCATTGTAAACCTGTACAGTTGTACACTCATTGATATCATGAATGATCTTCACTTTGATTTTTTCTAGAGACTTTATCACATTAGGATCAATGTCATGATGATCAATGTAAGTAACTGTAACTTTATTTTTTCTAAGAGTTGATAAAATATCTATAAATTCATCTTGGGTTTTTTTGGACAGTCCCAAATCACAAATGTACAAAGATTTTAGTTTTTCATCTTGAATTACTTGTTGTAAGGCTTCCATTTGACCGGGATAATCAACAAGAATTGCATCTCCACCAAAAGCTTGACGGATTAATGCTGCAGAGCTAATCCCATCAGCATCTTCCTTATGAGAAATACAAATAACTTTTGTTCGTTTGGATTTTACAGTTTTTTTAGATATAGATAGAGTTTTTTTGGTTATTTTTTTTTTATCAAGAGTCTTTTTTACAGTTTTTTTGGTTATAGGCTTCTTGATTTTAGACGCTGCCAATATATTTGAAAAAATTACAAACCCTCATTTAAATTAAGAATGAGAAATTAAAATTCTCTAAATGACTTTTTGATGCTTTGATTAATCAAAGAGTTAGAATCAACATAGACCCCATACAATGATAACCCTTCTTTTTGGGTTTGATAATCAATTTTTTGAATCTTTTTTAGTTCCTCAGGAGAGGCATTTAGTACCAAGTCATCTAATTTTTGTAAGTTTTTGCGTTCTTTAGGAGTCATTTAATTTTTGATTAAAAATTCTCATTTATGACCAAAAGTTGTCATATTAGACTAATAACTAAACTTCAAAGACATAATTCCGGCGAAAATATAATAGAAGAATTTTGGTAGGCTCAGTATGGAAACCAAAAATATTGGCTTGCGAGGAATTGAGGTTGCAGATAGTAAAATCTCAAACATAGATGGTGAAAAAGGTAAGCTGATTTATCGTGGATATGACATTTTAGATCTTACAAAAAATTCGAGCTTTGAGGAGACATCATATTTACTGCTTTATGATAGTCTGCCAAATAAACAACAATTAGATGAATTTGATAGAAAATTGATCGAGGCAAGATACATTCCAAAGCAAATGCAAAAGAACATGGGAAATTGGAGAAAAGATGCAGATCCTATGGATATGCTTCAAGCATTTGTGGCTGCACTTGCAGGATATTATGATGAAGAATTTTCTGCTAAAGATGCAAGTTATGAAAGATCAATCAATCTAATTGCAAAGGTTCCTACCATCATTGCTAGTTGGCAGAGAATTAGAAATGGATTAAAAATCATAGATCCTGATCCTTCACTAGGTCATGCTGCCAATTTTCTTTACATGATGTCTGGTGAAAGACAGGATCCAGAGGTTGAGAGGATTTTTGATATCTGTTTGATTCTTCATGCTGATCATACTTTCAATGCATCAACATTTACAGCAAGACAGGTGGCATCAACAAGAGCACATATGTATTCAGCATCAAGTGCTGCAATTGGGGCATTAAGTGGAGAATTACATGGAGGAGCAAATACAGAAGTTATGAAAATGTTGCTAGAAATTGGTGAAATAGAAAAAGTTGAACCTTGGATTAAAGAGAAGATGAGTAAAGGCGATAGAATTATGGGGATGGGTCATGCAGTTTACAAAACCTATGATCCAAGAGCACAGGTTTTAAAAGAACTATCAAGAAAACTTGGTGAAAAAACCAAAGAACCATGGTTTGATATGACAGAAAAAGTTGAAAATACAACCATTTCTGAAATGAAAACTCAAAAAGATATAGACATTTATCCAAATGTAGATTTGTACAGCGCTTCAATCTATTATATGTTAAAAATTCCAGTAGATCTCAATACACCAATCTTTGCAATTTCAAGAGTTGTGGGATGGTCAGCCCATATCATTGAGGAAAAGTTTGCTGAAGCAGCACCAAAACCAGCATTATACCGACCAAAAGCTGTCTATGTTGGAAAATATTGTGGTCCACAAGGATGCGAATACAAGACAATGGATTTAAGAAAATAATTAATTTCTTGTACTAAGCCATTCTTTTGCTTTGGAGTTTACATCATGTTTGTATAACACTTCAAAAACCATATCGTAAAATGTAATGCCTTTTTTCTGAGCCTGATCATCAAGCCACTTTATTCCATCAGCTAATTCTGGATCATACTCGGAGAATTCTACTAGTTCATCTACCATCTTAGAAAAGAAGACGTGCGATTCAAGCATAAGTACACCTTTCAATCTATGATCATAAGTAAGGTATTCAAATTATATAGACAAAAAAGGTAGCTTTTTCGTGGTTATTTACAGATTCAGAAAATAAGGTAAAATTCTTTCAGTTTTAAAGGAATTATAGTATTGAGATTTATCATATCACTAAGAAATATTTGCAAAAAACTGTTGACTCAGATCGAAACAAAATTCAGTCATTTGCTTGAAATTAACCCTAAATCTATTCGTATTTCCATGAAAGACACGTGTCACAAATGTAACGACAGAGATGTAGAGACATTGCCAACTGAAGTATTGCTAAATGATACAGGAATCATTACAGTTCCACTATGTGAAAAATGCAGGATGTTTTGGTACGCATGATAGGACGGATTCAAAATGTTATTCATCAGGGATTTCTCTTAGATTAGATAAAGAAACTTTTGATGCTGTATGTGACAAGTGTAGAAAATAATTGTGTTGAATTGGTCTCGTGTTACCCATCTAGCATTACCAGTGTCATTATTCCCAATTTGTAATTAGAGAAGCATTTCTCAACAACATTATGCTAATCATACGTTGTGCAATTTATTCCCAAAAAAATACTAAACACTGTTTTCTAGAGGGCATGACATTGACATGAATATTTAGTTTCTCATATACAATGAGTAACTAGTATTTGCAGGTCAGACGAAAAATGTAGAAAAATTCATAGATGATGTTTCTCTTTTCATATATGGATATTCAATATCTCATATCTACTAGGAAATTCGTTAGTTTTTCCATTCAGGAATTCCTGCAAAGGTTTCCTCTATTGCAATGTCAAATTGGTCTTGACGAGGATAGTAGTTTTTTGCAAACAGTTTTGTGTTTTTAATATACTGTATTTTCCCCACTTGATATCCACATATGCAGACTCCCATTTTAAATGGAATCTCATTTTGTCCACATTCAGGGCATCTTTTGTACTCGTCATTGCCAGTTGAAGCAATGTGAAATTCTGATTTTCCTTGTAATTTTGTTTGTTTCATGATTTTAGTGATTTTTTCATAGATTTATCTTCTGCGTTAACTTTGTTAACAATAATAACATACATTACATCATCCTATCCATTGATTCGGAGGTTAGAATTGGTCAATATCTTTGAGGAATTCATTTAGCAATCATTCAAGAATTTACTCTGGTAGAACTAGTTGAGTGGAATTTATTATTTATTTTCAAAATTTTCGAGTTTTAATTTAAGAGAATTAAAAAAATAGGGTTCACAGATTTTAAAATAAACTTGTGATAGGATAAAGGAAGGAAGATAGGAATTATGTTAAACTGGCTTACATTAGTTATAGAATTTTATGTGTCAAACGTATTGATTTTTTTGTTACAGAACCATATTTTTGTGATAGTATCGACTTAGAACCTTGTTTTACTAAATGGATCAGTTGTTTGCTCAAATTGTGTGTAATGACAGTATTTTGCAGTATATTTTTAGGATAAAAATAGAAAAAAAGAAAAATTATACTTACACTAGTTTTTTAGTGTAAATACAGTTATCCAGGATTGGATTATGTTTTTGTTTAGATCAGCAAATGTTTTTGCATTGTCGTTGTATGTCTTTATGTTTTGTTTTGTAGTGTCAATAGACGTTTGAACTATTTGACTTTGTAAAGAATATGCCTTGTTTACTTGCTCAGTTGTATCTCTGAGAACATTAAGAGCTGCATCAGGAATGTTTGCGTTAATTCCTGCTTTGGTTGCAAATTCTTTTTGTGTAGAGATAAATGCTCTTATTGTATTTTCACAAGTTTGCATATATTGTTGTTGTAGGTCTGTTATAGACTGGTGGAATCTTGGGGTTACTTTGTTTATAGTAGCAAAGCTGCTATCAAGGCTATCCTCGTAAATTCCAAAAACATCTTTTGTTTCTTGAGTTTTACTCATGATTTTTCACTATTGCTCGGCTATATATACTATTGGTAATGAGTGGTAATGGTTGGTAGATATTGGTTATTATGAGTAAGCTTTAAATAAAATATACAAATCTTGCCCATTATGGTATCATATAGAACCACCACTCAGATAGTAGCAGATTTGCTTGATGCTACAGAGCAGACAGGTCAAGAAGGAATAAGAATTACTCATCTTTTGTCAAAGGCAAACCTTTCACATTCAAGACTATCTGGATTTATAAAAAATTTGACAGGTTCTGGTTTAATAAACAAGATCCAATTTGATGGGACAAATACATTTGTGATTACTCAAAGAGGGAGAGAATATTTGGAGTCATATAGAAAATTTTCGTCTATTGCAGAATCTTTTGGATTAGAGCTTTAGGTTTGCATATCCGTGGAATAAAAGAAAAATAATGATTAAAAATTGGGCATATTTAAGAGACAATTACCCATCACACAATAATTCTAGTTGTACAAAAAGAGGATTTGAAATATACGATTATTTAATGTCATTTAATGTAGAAATATGGGATTATAGAAAATAACAATTAAATTTTTGGATGCACTATACTGATAATTTCTACTTGTTACTTTAATACAAAAAATTAAAATAAATTGTATGACATGTGATGGTTTCAAATGTTATGTATGCGATCTGACATTCAAAGATGAAACAATATCAAACATTCACAAAGATATATCAAAACATAGTATCGGTAAGATAAAAATAATTTCAGAATAATTATTTCTCTTTACTTTAGAACTAATTACATTATTTGAGTTTGAATAGAGCATTATACCAATTAGAATTCAAATAATATTGGTATTTTTTGTACAAAATACACTTAAGCATTAAAATAGATCATAAATTAGTTAACTAGAGAATTGTCTCTAGAACAAAGATGTGAGACATGCGATAGGCCAAAACTATTGTATGCAAAAACTAACCTGCCGATTTGCTCGTATTGTGACCCTAGATGCGAAAAATGCAGTCATCCAAAAAGAGATCACATCTATGTTGGAGATAATACCTGTCAATGGTGTGGTGGATGCTCCTTAGTGTGGAAATGGGATACTGAATCATGGTATCTAAAGTAAATTCCTTTTAAAAAATTCCAAATTGCCATTAATTGAGAACCAATTTAAAATAGGATGTTTAGAATTTAATCAGAAATTTTTAATTTTTTTATTAATTTTCATCAAATCGTTTTGATTTAGAGTCATGCTTTCAAATACATAAAAGACACGTTTATCCTTAAATTTGATACAATAGTAATAAAGTTGATTAAATGAGTGTAACGTGGAGAGAAAGACTAAGCCAAAGAAGATTGGAAATAG
>JAOTZM010000185.1 GCA_029861345.1 Candidatus Nitrosopumilus sp. | reverse complement strand
AGTCATACATTTGAGGTCAACTTTAACAATAAGCTCAACTTTTCCTCTATTTCATTCTAAAATGAGTCTTTTTGCCTACCAAATCAGGAAACAACAATGAATCAAAACATACCTGTAGTCTTTTCTCTATTCTTAATTGTAGGGATTTTAGTTCCGGCATATGCTCAAACCAATTTTGATAATGTTGTAATTAATGAAGTTGATACTAATCCTCCTAATAATGACGCTACATCGATATCTGAATGGGTAGAACTTTACAATCCTACTGATTCTAATATTGATTTAGGTGGTTGGGAAATTGCATCAACAACTATTTTGAAAAAAACAATGACAATACCTGATGATACAATTATTAATCCTGGACAATTTTTGACGTACTCTTATCAGAGTGTTTGGTTTACCGATATTAGTGAATCTGTTGAACTCCGAGATGCAAACGGAGTTGTTATAGATAAAACTCCTACAATTTCTGATGTTGAAAATAGCTTTACATCTTGGCAGAGAATCTATGATGGTTATGACTTGGATAGTTATGATGATTGGAAATTCGTTACCTCTACTGCCGGTTCATCCAACGGAAAACTTGTGCAAACCCAAGACTCAGAAGAACTTACTGTAACAGTTTCATCAGAAAAACCTTCCTACCACTTTGGTGATATTGCAGTAATTGAAGGCAGTGTTTCTGAAGAGATTTTTATTGTACAACCATTTTTCCAGACGGAACAAATTATAGTAAATATTTCTGGTCCCAACTTTGACAAAACTATTACACTGTACCCTGATCTTAATCTAAATTATAAAACAACACTCAATCTACATCAAGTCCTTGGAATTAATGAAGGAACTTATGACGTATCTGTGAATTATGCAGGAGTAACTGCAAACACAAGTTTTTCAGTAGGATTTGAATTAATTGAACAGAAAGAAATAGAAGATGCTTCACTTAGTATTATTACTGATAGATCACAATACCTTCCAGGACAACAAGTTTTAATTACTGGTTTTGCTTCAGAAATAATTCCATTTGAGGGAATGAAATTTACCGTAAAAAATTCTAGTAATGAAATAATCATAAATGGTAATCTCTTTCCTACTAATGGAAAATTTGCAACTAGTGTCTTTATAACAACCGTAGATCCTGATTACGGAACTTATGAGATTAATGCTGAGTATTCTGAAAAGTCTACTTCAACTACTTTTGAGGTAGTAGAGGACATAAAAGAAGATGTGCCAATTTCTCTTTGGACTGATAAGGTTGGTTATGGTTTAGGCGAACAAGTTTCAATTACTGGTAGGCTTAACCAAAATTGGATTAATACCATAGATTTAGAGATTACACAAACCAGACAATCTGCGATAGGAAGTTCATCTATTGGAAGTGATGCTGGATTTAAAATTCTAGATAGTATAACGATTATGGGTGATGGGTCATTTACATATTCTTTCACAATTCCAGACAATCCAAATAGACTTGGTGATTATAGAGTTAATGTTTCAAAGGAAATAGGTTCTGCAACTACCATTGTTCATGCAGTATCTAACCCTAATGAATTTGTTACTTCTGATAACCCACTTACACTCAATTCCGATAAGGATTCCTATGAAATTGGTGATAAAATGATCATTAGTGGATTTATTGAAGATCCATTTGGTAATTCAAGTTATGCAACTGGAGTTCCTGTTAATATTTCCGTTTCGCATGAAGATGGCACTCCTCTTGAAATTATTGGTCTGTCTGGAGGTTCAAAAACAAGACTAAACAGCGGTGTGGTTGTTGCTTATGACTTTACCGCTATTCCTGAAACTTCGGGAAGGTATTCAACTCAAGTTGATATCACTAAGACTATTTTCACTGATGGAAATTATGTTATAAAATCTCAATATTTGGATAACAGTGCTACGAAAACTTTCACTGTCACTGATCCACTTGATTTGAAAGATGGCGCAATTATTTCAATTGATAAGGAAGTTTATGGTTTAGGTGAAACGGTCTATCTTGCTGGGACAATTCCTCCAACAGGTAATAATTCTGTTGATATCTCATTGACAAAGCCCGATGGAACAATAATAAATTCTGGTACTCCTGTTGATAATCAACGCTTCTCATGGTCATGGATAACTCCTATAGCTGAAAAAGTTCAAAATATTAAAATCGATGATGGACGAGATGTAACAAAATCTAATTTTGGAGTCTACAAAATTCGAGTAGCTACAGACTCTTTTAGTAAAGATATTTTCTTCAAAGTCTCTGCAGATCCTCAAAATGATTCTCTCTCAAAAGTACCTATTTTTGTAACTACCGAAAAATCATTGTACAAAGCAGGAGAAAAACTCAAAGTTGTAGGTAATGTTATCCTTC
>JAOTZM010000089.1 GCA_029861345.1 Candidatus Nitrosopumilus sp. | reverse complement strand
TTAGAGTTAAGAGAAAATGAAAAGACTTCTTCATGCTCCATTTGTGGTACGCTAAGAAGACGTGCAATTGATTATGCTGCAAAAGATATTGGAGCAGATGTCATCGCAACAGGTCACAATCTAGATGATGCATTACAAACATTTGTCATTAACATGCTTTCAGGAGATACTAACAAGATCGGATGGATGGATCCTGATACATCTACAAATTCCTTAAGAAAAATAAAACCGTTTTGTGAGATATATGAATCTGAAATAGTATTTTATGCCTTTACAAATGACATACCATTTCAATCAGAGCCGTGCCCACACATGAATGAAGGAATAAGAACAGAAATTCGTGAATTTCTAAATTTATTGGAAAGTCAACATAGTGGAATTAAAAATAATTTGTATCAATCAATTCTCAAAGTATCTCATATTGTAAAGGGTTCAAATAATAAACAAAAAACTATTTGTGAAAAATGTGGTAATGATTGTACAGGGAATGTATGCTCAGTTTGTAATCTAGTTTTAAAACTAAAAGAAAATCAAACCTGATGCAAATATAACATACTTTGTTTTATGAAAAATGGTAGTAGGTAGGATCAGGGTGCCAGCCGTGCCCTATTCTGAAACCGGCTATATGCAGAGATCAGTAACTGTTGGGTAAATCTCTAGATGGGTAAATCCCGCTTGGTGTGCGGAAATGAAATCACGCCGAGGCGGGTGGTTGCAGGACTAGAATTATCCGAAGGGATAACTTCTAAGACCGAACCATCGAAAGGGATGAGGTCCGGGAGGGAGCAATCCTAAGGTGGAGCATCCACGCTTCCTCGTCAACGTGGCGGATCTTGTATGCCTTGAAATGGGGCTATTCGTCTAGACTGGAACCAATAGATCTACTACCTTTATAATTAAAATCAAGTCTGCAAATTCATGGAGGGAATGATCTCATTTGGAAATAAAAGAAGTTATGATGACTTTAAAAAACAAATTCCAAGTCCAGTCTTGCCACTTTTTAATTCAATCAGAGAATATTGCTTCTCTTTGGGAGATAAAGTAGTAGAAGATGTTAGGATGCATAGAGTAGTTTTTTGTAAATCAATGACATTTAGATGGTTTGTAGATGTAGAGCCTCAAAGAGAAGGTGTCATCATGAAAATTCAGAAAAATCGAAAAGAGCCTATACAGATTATTCAGGTCAAAAAGGACCAAAGAATTTCAGAATTTAGTCAAACAATTAAAGAGGCGTTCGAAGAGATTCGTTAATACAAAACATCAAATTTTAAAAATTCGTCAGTAAATTTTTCATTTCGTATTTCTATATCTTCAACTCTTGCATTAGCTGGTCCCCGATGAGCCCATTCAACAAGTCTACTAACTTTTTCTTCATCTCCTTCTAAAACAGCCTCAACACGACCATCGTTGAGATTTTTAACCCATCCAAAAACATCATTTTTCTTAGCCATTACTTTTAGCGCCTGACGGAAAAATACACCTTGTACTTTTCCTGTTACAAAAATTCTAATTCGTTGATATGACATTCAAATTGTATTTCAATGAGTTATTAATCAATTTTAGGTAAAAAGAAATACTATCTTCTTTCTTTAATCCTGGCTCTACCAGTCTTTCTTGCAGCAATGCTACCTACCTTTGCGCCAGGAGGTGCATCTCTTGAAACAGTTGAGCTTTGTCCAACGTGTTGGTGACGACCACCACCATGTGGGTGAACATAAGCTGCTTGAGCAACACCTCTAACAATTGGATATTTCTTTCCTTTAGCTTTGAAGTTTCTCCATTTTCCACCTGCGCTCATAAATGGTCTTTCACTAGATCCTCCCCCGGCAAGAGTACCAATCATGGCCCTGTTTTTTGGATTAAGAGTAGTAAATTTTCCAGAAGGTAGTTTAACAGTAACGCCTTCATCACCATGAGAGAAAACAGTTGCATCAGTACCTGCAGATTTAACTATAGCACCACCGTCACCAAAGTGCTTTTCAATATTACAAACAATTGTCCCATCAGGAATGTTTTGAACACTAATGACATTTCCTTTTTCAATTTTTGATTTTAATCCAAATTGTAAAGATGCGCCCACTTTAGTTCCAAGTACTGCCGGAATAAAGGATACAGAACCATCTTCAAATCTAACTTTAGCTAATGGTGCTTCTCTTCCACGTTCGTGAACTAGATCGATAATTTCACCTTCATGCTGTTCTGATAGTGAAAAACGAGGATAATTTGCTTTGGAGCCTACTTTTCCGGTGGATGTAGATCTAAACTGAAATCCTCCACGGCCACGTCTTCTAACTAATGGTCTCTTACCCAAGTTGATCGTATCCTACGCACAGAGGATTTTAAGTTTGTGATTTTTCGTTATTATTAGAAGGAATTACCACAAAGGTATAAAAATTAGACAGAGGGCATTTGTGTATGAGTCAAAATGCACTTTCTCTCAAAGTACTTGAAGCATACACAAGAGATGTTGGAAGAGGAGTAGCTAGAATTGATTATGACTCGATGGATACTCTTAATGCCTCTACTGGTGATGTTATAGAAATTAAAGGTAAAAGAAGGACAGTTGCAAAATGCCTTCCCCTATATCCATCTGATGAAGGAAAAGGAATTATCAGAATTGATGGGCTCGGCAGAAATAATTCGGGAATTGCAATTGGAGATACAATTTCAGTTAGAAAAATAAAGGCAGTAGCTGCAGAAAAAGTAGTTGTTGCACCACTAGAAGCAATTCCTCCAATTGATGAAAGATATCTTGCAGATGCTTTAGAAAGTGTTCCTTTGATTAAAGGAGATAATGTAATGGTTCCGTATTTTGGTGGACGTTTAACTTTTCAAGTTATAGGAGTAACACCAGCAGCTGATGCAGTTTTGGTTACTCAAAAAACAGTTTTCCACATTGCAGAAAAAGGAGAAACATTACGTGGGGTTCCACAAGTCACCTATGAAGACATTGGTGGTTTAACAGATGAGATTAAGAAAGTTAGAGAAATGATTGAACTTCCATTAAGACATCCAGAAATTTTTGAAAAGTTAGGAATTGAAGCACCAAAAGGTGTTTTACTATATGGTCCTCCAGGTACAGGAAAGACTTTACTTGCAAAAGCAGTTGCAAATGAAAGTCAAGCTCATTTCATTAGTATATCAGGTCCAGAAATAATGAGTAAGTTTTATGGAGAAAGCGAAGCAAGGCTAAGAGAAATTTTCAAAGAGGCAAGAGAAAAATCCCCATCAATAATCTTTGTTGATGAAATTGATTCCATTGCACCAAAAAGAGAAGAAGTTACTGGTGAAGTTGAAAGAAGAGTTGTTTCTCAAATGTTATCATTAATGGACGGATTAGAAGCAAGAGGAAAAGTAATTGTCATATCAGCAACAAATAGACCAAATGCAATTGATCCTGCACTTAGAAGACCAGGAAGATTTGATAGAGAAATCGAGATTAAAGTTCCAGATAAAAAAGGAAGAAAGGACATACTCTCAATTCACAGTAGAAATATGCCATTAACAGATGATGTGGATATAGATAAAATTTCATCAGTCAGTCACGGATATGTTGGTGCAGATCTGGAATACCTGTGTAAAGAGGCTGCAATGAAATGTTTGAGAAGATTATTACCTATACTCAATTTAGAAGAAGAAAAAGTCCCTCCTGAAACACTTGATAAACTAATTGTAAATCATGATGATTTCCAAAAAGCTTTGATCGAAGTAACTCCATCTGGAATGAGAGAAGTTTTCATTGAGAATCCAGATGTAAAGTGGGATGACGTTGGTGGTTTAGAAGATGTAAAACGTGAACTACAAGAAGCTGTTGAATGGCCAATGAAGTATCCAGGCCTTTATGATAAATTAGGACATAACATGCCAAGAGGAATTTTACTTCACGGTCCAAGTGGTACAGGAAAAACATTACTTGCAAAAGCAGTTGCTACACAAAGTGAAGCAAATTTTGTTTCAGTTAGAGGTCCTGAACTTTTATCAAAATGGGTAGGTGAATCAGAAAGAGGAATAAGAGAAATTTTCAAAAGAGCACGTCAATCCGCACCATGTGTCATATTCTTTGATGAAATTGATTCTATTGCTCCAATCAGAGGAGCAGGAGGAGAAACTGCAGTTACTGAAAGAGTAGTAAGTCAATTACTTACAGAACTAGATGGAATGGAAAATATGCATGGTGTTATAGTTTTAGCCGCAACAAACAGAGCAGATATGATTGATCCAGCATTACTAAGACCAGGAAGATTTGATAAGATAATTCAAATTCCACTTCCAGATAAAGAAAGTAGAAAGAGCATCTTAAAGATTAATGCAGAAAAAATACCAACGATTACTGAGGCAAATGATCCTCAACGTGTTGATATTGATAAAATTGCTGAACTAACTGATGGACTTAGTGGTGCAGACACAGCATCCATAGCTAACACTGCAGTATCTTTGGTAATTCATGAATTCTTAGATTCACATCCAGATGTCAAAGATATTGAGAAAAATAGTATCGATGCCAAAGTAACTATGAAACACTTTGAAGAAGCAGTAAAGAAAGTTAGAGAACAAAAAGACCTCAAGTTGGGTGAAAAACTAGTAGCATCATATTACAGGTAGTTTTAATAAAATAACAAATCTAATTCTCGTAAATGTCAGAATATAGGGGATATAGCGGAAATTCGCTAGAATTCCTAAAGGCAAATCAAATTCTGGTAGGCGATTCTGTCAATATTTTGGCCGACATCACTTATTCAGGCATAATAATGCCAAGGTATGAACATAGTGATGACAAACACATTGTTTTAAAATTAAAGAATGGATACAATATTGGTTTAGAAATTGCAGATATTGAAAAAATTGAGAAAAATCAGACCATTGAGAAAATTATAGAGAAAGTTGAAAAACAAGGGAAAGTTGAAGGATTACCAAAAATTTTACTATTATCAACTGGAGGAACAATTGCAAGTAAGATTGATTACAGAACAGGTGCAGTTACACCAGTATTAACTGCAGAAGAATTGAATTCGTCTGTTCCAGAACTTGCTAAAATTGCTAACATAGATGCAAAAGTCATATTTTCAGAATATTCCGAAAATATAATGCCAGAACATTGGCTAAAAATTGCTGAAAAGATAAATGAGTATTCTAAATCAGAGTACATAGGAATAATTATTGCGCATGGTACTGATACTATGCATTATACATCTTCTTTTCTATCATTTGCACTTGCAGGGTTTCCGATTCCTATTGTATTGGTAGGTTCACAGAGATCTTCAGATCGTGCTTCATCAGACGCAGCTCTTAACTTGATTGGAGCAACTAAGTTCATCAAAGAAAGTAGAACTAAAGGAGTCTATATTGTCATGCATCATGATGAAAATGATGAAACAATCGCATGTCATGTGGGAACTAGAGTAAGAAAAAATCACACAAGCAAGAGAGGAGCGTTTCAAACAATTGGGAATGATCCAGCATTTATAATTGTAGAAAATCAAATTCAAAAAAATATTACTGAGGATTTCTTCAAAGTAAAGGAATTTCAACCAAGGATTTATCTGGATACAAAAGTTGCTCTAGTAAAATATTATCCAGGATATGATCCAAGTTTGCTAGATAAGATTGTTGAGATGGGCTATAGAGGAATAATTTTTGAAGGAACAGGATTAGGTCATGTTGGAAAGACAATGTATGAAAGTGTAAAAAAAGCAAATGAAAATGGAATATTTTTAGGCATGACTTCTCAATGTATTGATGGCAGGGTTAGAATGACAGTTTATGAAAGTGGACGAGATTTACTTGATTTAGGCATTACACCTTTGGAAAACATGATTCCAGAAGTGGCATTAGTAAAGGCAATGTGGGTGATGGGTAATTCACAGAACAGAGAAGAAGTGAAGGAGATTATGCTTGACAATATTGCACTAGAGTTATCAAATTAAGATAGGTAAGTACATGTCAGAATTTTCGATAAGCGATGTAGGATTGAAGGTTGGACTTGAGATTCACCAACAACTAGCAACGAAAACGAAGCTGTTTTGTAATTGTAAGCCAATTGAATCTGAGGAATATTCTATAAAGTTTGAAAGAAAACTACGTGCAGTAAAAAGTGAATTAGGAGAATATGATCCTGCGGCATTATTTGAAAAGTCCAAGTCAAAAACAATAATGTATTATGCTAATCCTGAAAGTAGTTGTTTAGTTGAACAAGATGAAGAACCACCTCACAATTTAGATAAAGATGCAAAAGAGCTTGCACTTGTAATAGCATCATCACTAAATTCTAAAATTTTTAGTGAAATCTATCCAATGAGAAAAACAGTAATTGATGGTTCAAATACAACAGGGTTCCAACGAACAATGTTAATTTCACAGGGGGGACAAATCGATCTCAATGGTGACAAAGTGGGTGTACAGTCAATTTGTCTTGAAGAAGATGCAGCAAAACTTCTCGGAGATAAAGGAAAGATCAGAGAATATAGTTTAGATCGACTTGGAGTTCCACTTGTAGAGATTGCATTAGATCCTGTAGAGGGTGATCCTAAGAAAATAAAAAAAATTGCGTTATCTTTAGGCAGACTATTACGAAGTACCAAAAAAGTAGCTCGAGGAATTGGTTCAATCAGACAAGATGTTAATGTTTCAGTGAGAGATGGAGGAGGAATTGTAGAGGTAAAAGGAGTTCAGCAGCTAGATCAATTAGAAAAAGTAGTAGAATTTGAGGCTAAAAGACAACATGGTTTAGTCAAAATTGCTGAAAAATTAAAGAATTCTGATTTCACAGAAATTTC
>JAOTZM010000088.1 GCA_029861345.1 Candidatus Nitrosopumilus sp. | reverse complement strand
TTACCATAAATGCACTGACTGGGAGCTTTGATTTACCCATGACAGTTTTTTACAAATGTTGAATATAAGATATGCATATATTTTAAAATTGAATTATAGATTAGGAATATTGCATCCGTTAAGGTTCTATACGTTTTATCTCTTATTCAAGTCCCAAAATAAATTCATCTGAAACTAAATACTTTGAATTCGGTTACCTATCCGTTAGAGAGTCCTGCACCAATAACGTAGACAATGTTGGACATTTCACAGATGTCTTTATTGCAGAAATTAGAGATTCTATGAAAGGTTAGCATAAGATTAGGCTAACGTTGATCGTTGGAATTGTCTTCATATCTAGATTACAAAAGGGGTTTTAAAATAGCTCAATAAAGCTCAATTTTGTTCCTACAAAAATTACGATCATCAACGATTAGCTTCAAAACCTACTTTTTTAGATAAAAATATCAAAAATTGATTTTAAAATATAGAATTTCTTATTACGGCATAATCATGTTTGCAAGTCTTAGAAATGAAAATCGAGAGATGACAGTAAAGAGATTATTGGTTAGTATTGAAATACAATTTATCCCAATTTTATAGTTTTTGATGTATACATTTGTAGAATTTAGTTTTTTGTCATCAATCTGTTGTTTTAGAACCATGACATATCGTTTTATCTTATTTTTTCCAGCATTAGGATCTTTTTTGATTAGATTGACAAAGTTATTCACAAGGATTGCAAATTCTTTTTCAGGAAGTAATTTTCTTTTTTGTTGAGGTTTTCTCTTTTTAGACATTATTTTTCTCCATAATGTCATATTTCATTTGCTTAAAAGCAGATCTCGAACACTGGAGAATATGGGCCCGAAGGGCTTCGATCCCTTGGCTCACCGGTTATGAGCCGGTTACTCTACCAAGCTGAGTTACGGGCCCTAAGCAGATGAGTTTTTTCTGGGGTATAAAATGTTATGAGATTAACAGTATTCTTCATAACAACTATCAAGCAGTAGATTCTGTGCAGAAATAGATTTGTCTGCAATTTCAATCAAGTTATTTGAATCAGTGGAAGATTTTTCCAGAATATTCCTCCATGAAGCAGCATGTCTAATGTCGGCTTCAGTATGGAGTTTAAAGTATTCTGTCGCATTATCATTTGTCATTCCATAGAATTCTGCTAATCCGTCAAGTTTTGTTTGACTGATTTTAGGAATTTCTTTTTCAAAGGCATACATTGCACATGCCCCGCCATCAAAAGTATTCATTAATTCATTCAAATCAGATACAGCCTGATAGGTTTTGGTTAATCCAGCGTATGAAATTAGTTCATCTTCAGATACGCCAAGTTCTCCTGCAAAGTTAATCCATGGTTTAATATGATCAGATTCTTCCTGTTGGTTTTCAAGTAATTCGCCCAATACTGAATCAGGTGCCTTATCAATAATTGGAGTCATAAAGGTTGGAACTGCTTTTACAAGTTGAAAATATTCTTTAGAATAACCTGCCAAAGACTCTTGTGTTAACTTTCCGTCAGACCACATTTGATATAATGGATGTTTTAGTAAACTTCTCTTTTCAATCATCTCATCAATTCTTTTTATTATACTCATGATTGATCTCCAAATCCGCCAATAAAAAAATCTTTGTGGTTTACAAAAGATTTTATGGTCAAAATACAGAATTTTCTTGGGTTCCAGTGGTGTAGACCGGTCAAGCATACTGCCCTTTCAAGGCAGTGATCCCGGGTTCAAAATCAATCGATGAAAATCCCGGCTGGAGCACCAAGATTTATTTAGTAATGATAAAGTTTTTTGATCAGGCCATCTTGGACAGGAAAAATATCGAGATCAATCCTCTGCTTCAGACCTATGGAAAATATATTGAGAAGATAGATCAGGCTTTAGATAATGAACTTGCTTTATATTCTGAATCAGAATTCATTGAGCCGCTAAAATATTCCTTAGATGGTGGAAAGCGAATTAGACCAATTATTTTGACCCTAGCTGCTGAAAGCGTGGGTAAAATTGATGAAAATACATTTGCAGCATCTTGTGCTGTTGAATTTTTGCATATGGAATCAATAATCCATGATGACATTATTGATAATGAAACAATGAGAAGGCAAAAGGATCCATTTCATATCAAATATGGATACAATACCAGTGTCCTTACAGGAGATTTTGTTTTAGGATTAATTCTTGCAATATCTTCTAGACTGGATAATGCTAGAATCACAAAAGATTTGGCTACTACTGCTATGTTGATGAGTGAAGGAGAAATGATTGAAAGTAGATTAGAAACTAGTGAAGATGTTACATTTGATGATTATCTCAAAGTAATTGAATACAAGACAGCAACAGCATTTGAAGTTGCGGCTCGAACAGGTGCAATTATTGCAAATGGGACAGAAGAACAAATTGAGGCATTAACGGAATATGGCAAAAATATTGGAATTGCGTATCAAATTAGAGATGATTTGTTAGATTGGAAAAATGAAGACAAATTGTTTAATATGTTAATTAAGAAAAGTTCTGATCCAAGAGATGTTTTTAATAAAATGGAAGAATTGTTAAAAGAATATTCTGAAAAAGCAAGAGCTGATTTAAGAAAGATTCCAGATAATGATGCAAAGATTAATCTAGATAATTTAATTAAATTTACTTCGTTTAAGGCATAAGGCCTAAACTAATTACTGGAGTTGCTAATTCTACAAATTTAATTAGTGGTTCTGGATATATGCCAAATCCTACTAAGAAGATTGTTGAGAAAATCATAACAGCAATAATTGACTTTGGTTCTGTAACTCTCTTTTCGTTTTCTCCTTCAAAGTACATCTTTCGTGTAATCCAACCATAGTAAGCAAGAGATAATGCACTGTTAAGAACACCTGCAATTGCAAGCCATGGTGCCCACCATAATGCAGAGCTTGCATCTAATGCACTACCAAATAACATCAGTTTACTCCAGAATCCTGAAAGTGGAGGAATGCCAGCCAGTGCAAATAGAGCAATAACCAAACCTAGAGCAGTAATAGGCATTCTTCTTCCAAGTCCTTTGAGTTTATCAATATGAGTTACAGCAAGAGTTGTCACAATACCTGCAATAGCAATAAAGGCAGCACCTTTCATTACTGCATGATTCATAATTTGATACAAAGATCCTTGTAAGCCAAGGGAACTGTGTGGAGCAACTGCAAGTCCAATTAAAATGTATCCTGCATGTGCTATACTAGAATATGCTAACATTCTAGAGATGTTCTTTTGCATGATTGCAGCAACGTTACCAATTGTCATCGACATTATTGCAATAATACCAAGAGCTAATGTCCAATCAAGATTGAGAACAACCATTCCAAGAATTACAATCCTTATTGTTGCAGCAAATCCTGCTTTCTTTGTTGCTGCAGCAAGAAGGGCAGTAATTGGGGATGGTGCACCTTCATAAGTGTCAGGTAGCCACTGATGGAAAGGTACAAGTCCCATCTTGAATCCAAATCCTGCAATAAACATTCCAACCGAAAGTAATGCAAGGGGCAATAGAGAAGGATCAAGTGTTGAATAACTTTGGATAACTTCTCCAATGTTTGTAGAACCAGTTAATCCATATGAGATTGAAATTCCGTAAACTATGATTGCAGATGACAATGCGCCAAACAAGAAATACTTTAGAGCAGCCTCATTTGAGCTTGGGTTCTTTTTCATAAAGCCGACCAAAACATACGTTGGAATACTCATTAGCTCCCATGCAAGAAATAACATTACCAAGTCAGTAGAATATGCAACTAAGACCATACCAATTGTTGCTAGTAGAATTAGAGAATAGTACACAGCAGGAGAGTTATGTTTTCTCATGTAATTGAAAGAGCCAACAGTAGTGAAGAGAGCAACAATTAGCATTGCTATTGCAAAGAAGCCACCAAATGCATCATCAACAAGTACATCTTCGGAGAAAAGAGCGGATGCGGTTACATTATCATTTATGAATTGGTATCCAACGTAAGCTGTGGATACAATTAATGCCGCAAATGCAATTATGGCATAAAATGAGTTAGAACCTTGTTCTTTTCTTGCAACACTAATAATTGGAAGAAGGATTCCAACGGTTCCCAAGATTGCAATTAATACCAATGGAGTAGAAGTAATTTCTAACATTTCATCATTCTCCTACATCAACAATATCAGAACTACGAATAGTAATCCTGCTCCAAATACGAATAGATATGATTGTGAGACACCAGTTTGAGTTCCTTGAATGACTTTTGCACTCCATCCAACTGCTTTCTGGACTCCGTCGTTCATACCGTAATCTATAGCTGTCTTTTCAAAGTATCTGAATACACCTCTTGTTAACCACAATGGCGCTACAACAAAACACCAGTATATTATTGCATTAAGATACCATCTGTTTAAGATAATTTTGTGAATTGCATAAAAGAAAATGTTAGAATTTACAAATTTTACAGGATCAACCCATCTACCAATATAGAATATGTATCCTAATCCAATGCCTATAGCAAATGCTGCTAATGATGAACCAAGTGCAACAGGATTAAGTCCTTGCAAGAATTCAGGTAGAACAGATGATTCAACTGCATAGTGTTCAGTGTGAATACCAAATGATTCTTCAAGATATTCTGTAAACAAGTGGTGAAGTCCTTCTTCTGTTGATAATCCAATAAGGCCAATTCCAATGGTAAGAACTGCAAGAATTCCATAAGGAACCCACATTGATAATGATGCTTCATGGATATGATGTCCTTCTTCTTCCATCTTTTCAATGTGTTTGCTCTTCTTGCCAAAGAAGACCATTCCAATCATTCTTGTAGTATAAAATGCAGTGATTACTGCAGTTACTATAGCAATTGCATACAGTGGCATTGCCCATTCATTTCCGGATTCGTAGACAGCTGCAAAGATGGCATCCTTACTCCAGAAACCTGTTGTGATAAATGGAGCACCCATCAAACCAAGGCCAGCGGCCCACATGAATGCATAAGTTTTCTTCATCTGTTTTCTAAGACCACCCATATCTGTCATGAATCTAGAGCCCACAATATGTAACAAAGAACCTGCGGCCATGAATAATGAAGCTTTGAACATTGCATGAGAAATTAAATGGAAGAATCCTGCTGTGTAGCCATCAACATATTGATGAGACAATCCTGCAACGCCTAATGCCATCATCATATAACCAATTTGAGAACCAGTAGAATAAGCAAGAACTTTCTTAATTTCAGGATTGACCATTCCTTGTGTTGCTAGTAATAATGCGGTAATTGCACCAACCCAAGCAACAATTTCAAAGAATTGATCTGCAAGAATTCCTGCTGCTCCTAATGCAAATACAAGAGGACCAATTCTTGCCACTAAGAATACGCCGGCCTTTACCATAGTTGCTGCATGAATCAATGCAGATACTGCAGTAGGACCTGTCATTGCCTCTAACAACCATTCGTTTAGTGGAAATTGTGCTGATTTTCCTATTGCTCCTCCAAAGAGTAAAACAAATGCAGGTACCAAGAGTCCCTGAGCAGACATCGCAGTAGCCCACTCAGTATCACCCATTAATTCTTTGAATCCAAATGTACCAGCAAACAAGAATATCAAAAGCATACCTGCAATCATCATAACATCACCAATTTTGGTCATGATGAATGCCTTCATACCTGCATGAGTTGGAGCATAATAGTCTAACATCCCAAGAACAGTCCGTCCTTCAGTACCAACATGATCTTTCTTTTTGTCACGATACCAAAAGCTGATCAAGGCGTATGATGCAAGACCTACACCTTCCCATCCAAAGAATACTTGAAGTAAGTTATCAGATAAGACAATTAATTGCATTGAACCAATAAAGAACATCATCCAGAACCAGAATCTTGTAATGTCTTTATCGCCTTTCATGTAACCTGTACTGTATATCATAATTAGAAATGAAATCCACGCGACAACATTTGCCATTATTATTGAGAGAGGATCTGCTAATACACCGCCTTTAAGACCAATTGACTCTATCCACATAATTTGATGATGTAGTTCATGGGCCTCTAGAGCCACTGGAATCATTGATGCTGCAGATAGTGCACTCATCAAAGCAAATGCAACTGCAACATATCCGGTTGTGTGTTTTGAGAATTTTCCAATTCCAGGCATAATTAAAGCTGCAGCAAACGGTAAAATCCAAACCAACCATGCACTTAGAGTGCCAACTTCAAATGGTAATCCTATAGACTCAGTAGCCATATTTTAGACTCCCAACACTCCATTCATGTACGGAATTATTGTTTTCAAGAAGATGTCTGGGTAAATTCCCACTACAATAGAAAACCCTGCCAATACCATCATTGGTGCAGTCATATACCAACTACCTTCTTTCACCTTTTCAAGATGTTCAGGAGTTTTTCCAAAGAATACACGCTTTAGCATCCAAAGCATATAGGACATTGTAAGAGCAGTTGCAACAAGACCTAAACCAAACGTTACTGCTCTAAGTGTAGAGCCTTCTTCAATTGCAGTCTCTAGTGCACCGTAAAAGAGAATCCATTCCCCCATGAAACCACTAGTTGGGGGCACACCCATGATTGTCAATGCACCAATTACTGCACATACTGCTGTAATTGGCATCTTTCCAGCTAATCCCCCAAGTTTAGAGATACTTCGAGTTCCAACTTTAACAATAATAATTCCAGCCATCATGAAGAGAATGCCTTTTCCGATTCCGTGTGTAACATACATCATCTCTGCACCTGAAAGACCAAGTACGGAAATTGAACCTATACCAAACAGGATATAACCCAT
>JAOTZM010000019.1 GCA_029861345.1 Candidatus Nitrosopumilus sp. | reverse complement strand
AAACAAAGACTGATTCGATCATAAATCCTGGCTTTTGTGTTTTTACAATACCAAATTCATCACAATGAAAGGCCATGGATAAGTCATTTTGTCCGTTAATGACATGATCAAACTGTGCAATTACTGACGAAGCAGGATGAAAGCTGAGGTGTTTTCCAATATGTCCACTACTATTTGCCATCTTATTTTGAAGCAAAAGCTCAGAAGATGCGATTGTACCTGCAGACAATACAACAATGGTTGATTTTACATCTATTGTAATAGTTTTGTCACAGTTGGTATGGACTGCCTGAATTCCTGATATTTTATTTCCATCTTTTAAAATTTTTGTGGCTTTGCAATTTGCATATATTTCTAGGTTTTCTGGATTTGCCTTTTCCAAGTAAGAAAGCAGAACGTTTTGTTTGATTCCCCCTTCATCCGCTATGTAGTTTTTATACATCCAGTCTCCAGAATAACCTAACTTTCTACATCCAAGCTCCAGTTTTTCGTGAGATGCGCCTGCATCGGTTATTTTTCGTACTTGAATTTGTTTTTCTACTTCTGCATATTCATTATGTAATTCATTTTTTGAAAATTTGGTACCAGTTTCAGATTTCCAAATCTGAAGAGTTTTATCTGGAACTCGAAAACACATTCCATAGTTAATAATTGTTGAGCCCCCAACACATTCGCCTTGGGTAATAGCTAAGAGAGGAAGTCTAGTTACCTGCGCTCCTCTGTTCTTCCATAATTTTTGCAAATTTTCTTCTGCTGTTTCAGATTTGATTTCATCATGAGGATAATAATCCCCTTTTTCCAACATCAAAACTTTGAGTCCAGATTGAGCTAGATGATATCCGACAACTGCCCCTCCTGCACCAGTTCCAATGATACATACATCTACATTTTTGGTTTCATTTGCATCAAATGATGTCTTGATGTTAAGTGCACTCAATTGATATAACTCCTCCTTAAGACTTCCCCACGATAACCAATTTTGTCCCATGAAAGATGACTGGTGTAATAGCTATAACCAATAAGGGCCTTTAATGCAACTGGTGCCAAATTTAGACCTTCAGATTCAGCCCAAATGTGCATATAATCAACTTGATCCTTGTCTGACAAATGAATGAATCTACTAAATTGAAATTTTCCTTTTGTAAGGCTGATCAAAAATACTGCAAAAATAGAGTCAAAAAAGAAGAATAATATCTTAAGGGATTCTAGCTGAGACTTTTGCATTGATTCTAGCATTTGCTGAGAAATTTTTGATGTATCTGCAAGTAGTGCATCGTGTTGATCATTATTGGAGTCTTCTTTAGGAAATAAAGATTGGATTAATGCATTAAGAATTTCAATGTATTGGTTAAATCGGTACATAGCATGTTTTATTCCAACTAGAAACAATACTGCAAAAATAGATGCAGAAATTAGGGATACTGTTAAATCATTTGTTTGAAGAAATGCCACCACCCCAAATATAATGGTAGCAAGTCCACCTACCAGAACATATCGTTTTTGAGCATTACCACTACTCCATAATTTTCCTAGAAATATTACCAGCAGATGGTTAATTTTTACTGTGAAAAACCCAATCCCATATCCAATCAAAAGAGACAGGATCAAGTAAATAATAAGATCAGATGTGGACGTTATTTATCATACTCCAAATCTGTACAAGTGTAATTTCGAGGTACTGGGTTAATATCATAGTGTAGTCATCTCGGATTATTATTAAGTAATAAACATTATTTGTATTGCCCTTTTATAATGTAAAATGATTAGATTTATCATGAATGATTCTGACATATCTTCAAAGATAGTTATTGCAAAATGGAAAGACAGATTTCTTGCCTGGTTAATTGATTTTATTATCATCTCGATAATTTCAGCATCCATATTTTTTGCCTCAATTGAAACAATTGACTACGAATTTGAAGATAATTTCTGGACAGAAAATATACAATACATTCCAACTAGTATCTTGTTCTTTACATATTGGACAATTTTAGAGTATAAAACCAGTCAATCTATTGGAAAAAAAATTCTCAATTTGAAAGTGACTAATATTGATGGACAAAAACCGAATTTGAAGGGTATTTTGATAAGCAGTTTTGGAAAATCATTTCTGTTACCAGTTGATGTTATCTTAGGCTGGTTCTTGACAAATGAAAAACGCCAGCGAGTTTTCAATAAATTAGGAGATACATTAATCGTAAAAATTCAGGATCCCGAAGATACTTCAGATATACGATATGTAAAGGATTAGATTTTGTCATATTTTCTTGAACAAGTATTTCGAGGAATTAACCAACAGATCTATTAGCAACCCTGGATCTTTTTACCTTGATGTCTGAAAACCTAAAGGAATGGTGGATCGGATTGCCAATAGAACTTCAAAATGACATAGAACTAAAAGAATAGTAATCGATAACACAAATTGGTAGCATCGGTACCTGAAAATATTTGTTTACAGAAAATCGTTTCAGATAAACAATATAATTTCAACTAAAATCAATTATTTGTAGATCATTTAGCTAATTTGTCTTTCTTAGGATGTAACTTAACCCAATTCTAGATCCTTTTTGTGGATGGTTTTCAACATTCAAAAAACTAATGCCAATCTCCTGTGGAAGTCTGGATATTCTTAGATTGAAAATTTTATAGATACTATCTAAAACCTGAATTGTGCTTGCACCAGAATTTATGAGACTTTGCAGTTCCTCAATTGAGAACCTACTGCTTTGTGGCAAGGACCAGTTGATTACCCATTTCCCTACAGCAAAGTCTGGTCTAATCATTCTTAACTCATCATGAAATGGTGTAAAGTCATCAAATCTGAACAAATCCTCATTTGCAGAAACTTCAGAATACCCCTGTAACAGATTTGAAAAGTTGTAATGCATTTGGTATTCTCCGCTTCCATCATAATCAAAGTCAAAGACTTGACTCCTTGGTGTTACAAAGGAATCTGAAACAAGCATCCCTTCCCATTTGCCAATCATTTCGTCTTTTGTAGGGGTATGGCTATACTGATCATTGTAAAATAAAGTAGCAAGATCATCTTCGCCCATAAAATTAATGTGGTATATCTTTGACATGCTAAAATCAAACAGCAACTGACCACGTCCATATCTGCCCATGAATGCCTTTCCTAGAATGTTATTCTCATCGACCATCTTTAAAATATCATATGCCTGATTGAATGGCGCAGCTTGGTATTCTAGATGAATTATTTTTCCATGTCCTGCAAGCTCCTTCTCCTTTGCAAGGCTCTTTGCAAAAACTGGAACATTAAACGGCTTTGTAACGCCGCTAAATGATTCAGAGTTTAGTTTTCTGAATCTCTTATAAAATCCACCAAATGCTCTCAGTCCAGTTGTCATGAGATCTGCGTTTCTTCCATAGAATCCTTTCCAGTAAAGGTTATTGGAAATCTTTAGTTTGTTTTTATCAAATTGCCAATTATCCCCTGGAATAATTTCCTTTGATTCTGAATTCTCTAATTTCTCAAATAATTCTGGTTTGTGCTCTGTGACTGCAAACATCTCTCCTAAAGTTTCAGTTAAGCAGTTTTCAGGTTGAGACAAATCACAAGTATTTCCAAGAGAATCTAGAACTGCAATATCTGATGGCCAATTTGCAATGATCTTGTCTGCAGTTAATGTGCCTAGTGCCATTACTGTTAATTGAGGATTTACTCCTAATGATGTTGGAAAGACACTTGCATCAGAACAATAGAGATTCTTAAATCCAAAGACTTTGCAATTTGAATCCACTACTGCCTTTTCTGGGTCGTCTCCCATCTTATTTCCTCCCTGAGGATGAGCTGAACCAACTCTCAGGCCATCAGGATTATCTCTTATGGCCTTCTCTAGTTTTGGGATTTCGTGCGCGCTTCGAATTTCTGTAACATCGCTGTGTGAGCCAATCACATAATCTGCGCCAATCTCAAACCACATTCTCGCAAGGATTGCCATGCCTCTGGCCATATCATTAATGGTATCATTTGTGAGCTCATACTCTACTTTTGGATTGTCTCCAAATGTTTTGAGAATTCTGCCAACAGAGTCATCTCTTGTCATTATCCCTGCTAGTGCATAGTTGTTAAATTCAGCCATCAATCTTGCATGATCAAGACCAAAACTAGGTATGGCAAGTGCCATTTGAAATATTGGCAAGAAGATGCTTTCAATTAAAAATCCTCCTTGCTTTACATTGTTTGTGACACCAAATTGGTGACATGTATATGACATTGGGATCCCTCTGTTTCCATAAATCTTTTCATTAAAGTGGCCAATCACAAATGGGGCTGGATGCAATGCTAGACCTTGCCCGATATTCTTGTTTGCAACCCCTGATTTATGTAAAATATTTGAAGATGCAATTGCACCAGCACTAACCACAACTAATTTGGCATTGACTCTAATGCGATATTTCTCATTTCCTGTGTTGTCGATAAAAGAACCTTCAACACCAGTCACTATTCCATCTTTGTGAATAATTTTTTTTATATCACAATCACAATATGCCGTAAAATCATTATTACTCTGAAGTGCATCGTGGATGTATGTAACTAGCATACTTTGTTTTGTGTCATAATGACACCCCAGATGACAAAAGCCACACTGCACACATGATTGAAGTGTTGGGTCAGTCCATGATGGACCGCAATTTCTATCATTTACCCTATGTTCGGTAATTGGTTCACCGTTAACTTGTATGGTGGTGCAAGCTTTTTGTAGTTTTTTTGCATTTTCATTTAGCTCCTCATCAGTTACTTTTGTAACATTGATTCTAGCTGATACCTCATCAGTTGCATAATCCCATTCTTCTTTTGTAATGTTTACACCCAGATCATTCCATTGTTTAATGACAATTTCTGGAATTCTGAAACATACGGCATCGTTAATTACAGTTGATCCACCAAGACAGGAGCCTTGTGCTATTGCTATTTTGAGATTGGAGGTAAAGTTGGCTCCACTATTTTTCCATAGCAAAGAGATCATATCATTTTCTTGTTGGTTCATCGATTCGCCATCATAATAGCCTCCTTTTTCCAGCAGTACTACAGATTTGCCAGCAGCAGCAAGTTTTTCAGCAATTATTGCACCTGCAGCACCAGATCCTATTACACAAACATCTACATTTCGTACTATGTCCTCTTGAATCACTTTATAGATCTCTGCACGTTTTTCAAATTCTGAAATTCCAAAAATAGTATTTGTCATTAGTCTTCACTCCATGCTAGTTTGTGAGAGTGGGGATTACGCCATGGATAACGTTCCACTTGCGGTCCGTCATAGCCAATTAGATTCCATTTAGCCTCATTTGTATAAAGTAGCCATGCATTAAGGCTCTGCATTAATAATCTTGAAGAATTTACAATGTTATCTGTCAAATCCATGCTGTCTCCAATTCTTGCGAAAGCTGCTATTCTTCTGGCATTTGTAGTATCATAGGGACTATCAATAAAAGTGACCTTCTGTGTAATGACAATATCAAAAGTAAGGTTTTCAGTATCGTTTGGATTTGAAGGGCTTTTGGTATTTGTTTTATGAACTATTTTTCCAGATTCATCTCTCAGAATTACAAAAAGTTCTGGTTTTCCTTCAAACCAGTTATCTCTGTAAAGATCATCATCAAAGATAATCTGGAACTTTCCCGAATCGTCAGTCCAAGATGAACCTAAAAGATCATCAATTCTGTCATCAAACCATTGCTGATCATTATCTAAAAGTTCAACATAGAATTTTGTTTGATGAACATTTTGAATACTACCATTAACTGTGTAGCTTGTCACAAATTTTTTAGGCATGCAAGATTATTAAGAATTTAAGTCAGTCAAGTATTCTTTGATTGTTTTCTTTAAATTCTCAAGAAAAGTTTCATCATCAATATCTACTGACATGAACCAGAAACTGGAAAGTAAAAAAAACATTTTTTTGAATATCTAATTATTGGTAGTTATTACCAATAATTACCAACCATTACCAATAGTATATATACCAGTTGTATTTACTCCACAACATGAGTAAAATTCAAGAAGCAAAAGATGTTTTTGGAATATACGAAGAAAATGTCAACAATGCTTTTGCAACAATACGCAAAGAAGTACCAAAATTTCACCAAGCCATGACTGATCTGCAGCAACAGTGTGTGCAGACATGTGAAAATACGATGAAGACCGGTATATCTGTTCAGCGGGAATTTGCAAATAAGACAGGAATTAATGCAAACATTCCTGATGCAGCATTAACTGCCATAAAAAACACAAACATGGGGGTTAACAAAGCATATTCTTTGCAAACTCAAATGATTCAGACATCCCTGGATACAACACAACAAAACATTCACACATTTAATGAGAATGCAAAATCCTTTGCTGATTTAAACAAAAGTATCATCCATTCTTGGATGAGTGTATTTACACAAAGTAGAAACTAATGTAAATATTTAATTTCTTTTTTTAACTAAAATGATTAATTGAAATTCTCATGCACATTTTCTTAAAAAATTAGTCATTTTTTGAATCATATTCTCATTTTGTATGATTATTCACACACTGCTATATTGATTCAAAAAAATATATCAGAACTGAGTAAAAATAAACAAGTTTTTGAATGATGAATGTATAATATTGCTAGTGGTAATTCAAAGGGTGACAAAACAAGAACTGGTTTCATATATTGAAAATGAAGCAAATATTCTAGTTGATAGTTTTGTTGAAAGTGCAATGGAATTAGCTGAAGAAGTCCATTTGGGAATTACAAGAGAGGATGGAAAATCTTCATTTCTAGAGACTCATATATGGCCTGTTACACTGGATGTAATCAAACATTATCGGGGTACAAGCAAACTTCTTACCACTCTTCAAATTGTTTCTGCAGTTCTTCATGATGTAATGGAAGATAATGAAAGAATCTTAGATATTTATTCCTCAAAAGCCTATGGATTTGATGCATACTTTAAACACCAATTTGGTGACTATGTTTACGATAATGTCATGGCACTTAAAACAAAACCATTTGAGAATTTTTCTGGTTCTAACGATGAAATGAAAAAACAGCAAAGATTTTTTGAATATTGTTCTTTTTTATCCAATTCTAAGTATGATGTTAAAATAATCAAGATAGCTGATAGGCTAAACAACATGAGATTCATGGTTGAAATTCCTGAACATGAAAAGATTAAGCGATATCTACGAGAAGCTGAGGACTTTTACATTGGATTTACTTTGTTTCCGCCACAATTAACAGAGTTCTATACAGAAATCAGAAATGCTTATGATGAATTAAAAAGAATAAAGATTACTATATCGTCTTGATCTAACCGTATTTGTAAATAATCCCTTTTTCACCACGTGGATGCCTCCACTCTGTTTCTTGCGAGCAGGTTCCACAATCTACACATCCCTCATGTTGTATGATTACATTTCCTCCCTCTTCACTGTAACACTTTGCTGGACAAAGTGTCACCATCTTTTTCATAAATTCGCTATTTGGATTTAAAACCTTGATGTGAGATAAATTATCATCATTATAACTTAGATTTCCGACTCTATCTGCAATTGAGGGAATGCTTGGAGAATATGATTGAGACACAGTCTTTCCTAAACGTTCGGCAAGCTGAATTGGGACTTTCACGTATGTATCCTCTGATTCTATCATTGGGAGGAGTTTGTCATACCCTAGAATGTTTGCAAACTTGACGGCGATACCTCTGAATGTTCCACTTGACATCATCTTCAAAATTGGGCCATATCTTGTTCCAATGATGTCTTTTGGAATATCCTTGGTTGCATCAAGGAAAATTTTAAGGTAATCCTTGTCAATTTGCTTCATATCAATCGTATATGGACTATCTTCAGTTTCATGAGAATAATATTCGCCTAAATGGTCTGAAGAGAAATCATTCTTGTCAAGCGCTCTTGCTACTGCATTAGCTGCCCTTACCCCGTCATCTATTCCCACATTGAGCCCCTCAATTCTTGGACCAACAAAAACCCCTCTGCCTGCAGCATCTCCCACAAACAAGATGTTTTTAAAGAAAGGTTTTTCCATTCTACACCTCTTTCCATCTGGAACCAACTTTGCTCCGTATTCTGCTTCAACATAATCAGAACCAAAAGAAACTCCCAACTTGGTTAATTGTTCTTCAATTCCAGATAATCTGGTTTTGATGTCCTCATCAGATTTGTATTTGCCAGAATCAATTAGACCTTGTCTACCACTAGAAGAAAGATAGGCCTTACGAATCTCATTCCAGTTTTTTATCTGCTTAGCTACTGCAAAGCGAATTCGAAGTTGCTCTTCTTGTGGTAAATCCTTATCAATTGGTGATTTTATTGGGACATCGTCTTTGATAAATTCACTTATCATTGGATTTTTCAAAAGTGCATCAATCAAGGTATATGGTTCAGTTGGATTTGATAATTGAGAGTGATAGTGGTATACTGCTCCCACTGAAAGTGTGTCTGAATTTGTATAGAGAAATCCACCTCCAATATGATTTAGTGTGACATCTCCCGCAAAGAGGTGTGCTGCGCCTTCATTTGATGAGATTCCAAATCTTTTTTCAATGATCTCTTCAGGCAGTTTTACAATCACTTTTACTCCTTGGTACAATTGTGTTGGGGTGAACTTTGGTCTAGCCCCTACCATTTCTGCAATTTCTGAATTTACACCATCAGCTGCAATTACTGCCTTTACTTCAAATTCTTCTAACTCATCAGTCTGGATTATTGCATTACCATTATCATCCCAGGAAATTGATCTTACATGGACACCTGGAATTATTCCGCCACCAAGTTTCTCAGATGATTCTATTGCCTGTCTTGCAAACCATGAGTTGAGTTTGTTTAGCAAAACAGAATATCCAAAATTTGATTGATATTCATGAGCTGCAGTTAGATCCATAGAGTAGACCTTATCTTTTGATGTTGAATGTAGGACATACTTGGTAATTTTTCTCTCAAATGGTGCATCATTTAGAAAATTCTCGTATACTTCTTCAACGTTTACTACTTTACCTTTTTTTGGTTTCTTTGAATAAAGAATTCCGCCAGAAAGATTTTTTGAACCAATCTCTGAACCTGCCTCTAACAGGATTGCTTGCTTGCCAAGGTTTGATAATTGTTTTAGAGCCGCTAATCCTGCAGAACCCCCTCCAATTATTGCAACATCGTATTTTTCCAAAATCTATGATGTCTCCACAATTTTTATCTGTTTTTTTATCTCTTCAATTAATAGAGGAATCACATCTTCCATTCTTCCTTTTATAAAAACATCACATTCGTCTTTTATTGGTGCTTCCTCATCAGGGTTAATTGCAACTACAAATCCAGAATCTTTCATTCCCCATACATGTTGCATTGCTCCACTTACTCCAGCTGCTACATATAGCATGGCACTTGTTTTGTGACCGCTTGTCCCTATGACTCTATCTGGAATCATATACTTTGATTCCAAGGATGGACTGACTTGGAATGGTTTTTTTGATATTGGCAAAGTGATTCCAATTTCTGCGTTTAATTCTTTTGCCAGTTGTTCTACAAGTTTGATGTTTTGCCCTGGGTCTTCTTTTATCCCTCTACCGAAACTGACAATTGTTCTTGGTGTCTCAAAATCAACTTCACTTTCAATTACTTTGCGACTAAGTACTTTAACCCTGAGATCTCTTTTATCAATTCTTGGAATAAATTCAATTATTTTTCCTTCTCGTTTTGGATCCTGTTCCAGTGCTTCAAAGACTCCTGGGATAATACTACATGCTTGTGGATGATAGTCTCGCTTAAAGGCTGGATTGCGGTTATCAAGACAAAGAATAGTGGTCCATAGGAATCCTGAAAAGTCTGGTCTATACATCTCTAGAGTTTTTTCATAAGTCTCTTTTTTTCCTGCAGTTTTCTGTTGGTGGGACATTTCAATATCTTCAATCACCAGTTGATTGATATCAGAAGCTAGTCCAGAATCTAAACCCGCCAAAACAGTTGAAGACAAATGTCTTCCTATACTATCTGCTGCAAAGAACATATATCTTGGTCGTTTGAATTCTTGTGCATATTTGGGCTCTATCTGCCCACCAATTTTTTTGTTAATTGCAATTTGACAGATTACTTTTGTGTAGATAATATTCCTAATTTCTTCTAATTCTGGATGATCACAGTAAATTACCGCATCTGCTCCAGATTCTATGAGTTCTTTAGATAAATCTTTAATTCCACTTCCTAAAACTATGGCCACGACTTTTTCATCTGAGGAATATTTCCGATTAAAACCATCCATAAGTCGTCTTGCTTCTCCTATCATTTCCTTGCTAACAGGAATTAAATTTCCAGCTTCAGTCTCCACTACAACGTATAGATGTCGATAAATTTCTACCATTATTTTATCACCATTGCCTCTAATGCTTCTTTGATTTTTCCTACAACCTTTTGGAGTTGTTCAGGATTGGACCCATCAATTACTTCAGATCTTCTTGTAGCAGTGGATTTTGGCACTCTTTCAACTTTGTAAACTATTGTAGGTGAACCTGGAAGCCCAACAAGACTTTTGGCAACTTCAAGTTGGTCTGCATCAAACATTTTGAAATAATCTTTGAAGTTTTCTGCTCTTTCTATTGCTTCTTTTTGATATTTATGAAATGCAAGTCGTTGAGATATCTTGTCAAAACTAGATTTGTATGTTGGGTCAATTGATATGAATACTGGAAGAGGTGCTTCTACCTCCTCAATTATGTTCGGAACTCCCTGTAAGCTAACCAAACGTTTTGCACGAATCATTCTAGTTTTCATATCTACAGTATAACTGAGGACATTTCCAAGAAAAGTAAAACCTAACTTCCATGCTGTCTGTGGTCCTGTTTGTCCTGTTTCACCATCAGATGCTCTATGTCCTGCAAAAACAATATCCATTTTACTTTGCATCTTTTTAATTCCAGTTTTAAGAACTTCGGCAGTTCCCAAAGTATCTGCTCCGGCAAACAGTCTATCACTATACAGATGAAGTTCTTCAGCATCAGAGATCTGTTGAGCTTGTTGTAATACTAAATCTGCCATAGGAGGACCCATTGTTCCAATTGAAACTTTGGCATCATACATTACTCTAGCAAAGAAAGCTGCCTGGGCTGCTATTGCGCTATGTGGACCTAATGTGTTCTTTGTCTCTGCACGATTCAAAGTTCCGTTTGGATTGTAACTTACGTTTCCCTCAGAAAAATCTGGCTCTAGTTTGATGAGTACTGCAACATTAAGGTCACTCAATATTCCTCATGTAGGCTCGTTTATTTGGTAATAAAAACCAAGAATTGCCAATACTCTCCATTTTAAGATCTAGTCTTATCCTGAAGATTTCCTTATCCTTACAAAAGTTCAATCTAAAGAAACTAGATATCGGTTTTAATTTTCTTTTGGATCTAATTCCTAAAAACCAACAATACAAAAATAATCTCCTTTTATTGAGTTTAACCCCCAATTATTTTCATACATTCGAATTTTACATCTCTTCTCAAATTTTCTAATACTCAAAATGAAATTTTATCTAATTTGGTGATCTCCTGTTAAAAAACTACATGATCTGTTAAAAACAAATTATCTGATTGTTCTGGAAATAGTAAAAACAGGATATCGTTGTTTCAAGTCAATTGAAAACTCCCCATCTTTTTTTAATCTATATTGCTGAAAATATTTAATTTTTTTATAAAGATCTCTACCAATAACTATATTGTTAATTGAAGCAAGATTGTTTATTTTTGAACATGTATTAATTGTTGGTCCAACAAGATCCATTAATCCATTTCTTGTTTTCATTATAGTTACATTTCCATAATCAAAACTAATCCTGAAGTCAATTTGAGGTAGAGTATGTCTTTCGAGAATCTGATTTAATTTTTCATGCATTTCCATTATGGAAAAACCACATTCAATGGCATTCACAAAACCCAATTTATTATCAGGGTAGCAGTTATCTGGAAAATAAAATAAAAGACTATCTCCCATAATTTTTAAGATTTCTCCTTGATGGCAAATTACAGTTTTTGCCATATTGTTTAGAAAAATTTCATAATATTTTGGTATCTCATTTGGCTGTAGTCTGGCTACTGTTTTTGTAGAATTTACTATATCTACTATTCCGACGCAAAAATATTTTGATTTTCCTAATGCTGTGATGATATTCTCATTGTTTTTTTTGTCAACAATATTTGAATTATTTTTATATGTATGTTTTTCTTTTATCTGATTTGTTCGATTTAATATTATTTCTTGATTCACAAATAAAAAGAGTTTTTGTATAATATATGTATCATGTTAATAATGATAACAATATTAACAATTTAAAAATAAAGTCTAATCTGGGAATTTATCTAATTTGACTTAGATGTAGACAACCTTCAAAATGTAACTCAAAGAACTAGTCTGCCAAGACTGATAATTGATAGTCCTGTCTTCACATAGTCAATCTATTACAAAATAATTAATTCACAAATTGGAAACGGTTCTGTTTGTACCCTTCTTGTAATTTACCAGTTATGGGAATTTTGTTTCCACAAAATTCGCAACAGTTGTTTTTGTCAAGATGCCATTCCTGTATGTTAAATCCGTAACGGTTTACAACAATTTTATTACATTCCGAACAGTATGTGTGCTCCCATTTATGGCCAGGAACATTTCCTAGATATACATATTTCAAACCTTGGTTTTTTGCAACTTGGTAATGTCTTTCCAATGTCTCGATAGGGGTACTGGGATACTCCATCATTTTGTAGTCAGGATGAAATCTTAAAAAATGAATTGGCATTTCAGGTCCAAATTCATCGTATACAAACTTGCTGAGTTTTTTTGCATATTCCAAATTATCCCCAACATGTGGTACTATCAAATCAGTAATTTCAACATGAATATTTGTTTTATCTCTAATCTCCAAGAGGGTGTCAAAAATTGGTTGTGGATCCGGGACTCCAATAAATTTTCTTGTAAACTCTGGTTCTGCACTACCTTTAAAGTCCACAGTAATTCCATCCAGAAATTCATTCATCATTGAAACTGATTCGGGAGTATCATATCCATTTGACACAAATACATTAAACAACCCCTTTTTTCTTGCAGCAATTCCACAATCACGTGCAAATTCGATGAAGATGGAAGGTTCATTGTATGTATATGCAATTCCATGAGCTCCATATTTCACTGCAGTATTTACAACATCCTCAGGAGTCATATCAATACCCTCAACTTTACGTCGTTGACTTATGTCCGAGTTTTGACAATATTTACAGAGCCAATTACATCCTGTGGTTGCAATAGAGTAGACTTTACTGCCCGGCCAATAATGTATTAGGGGTTTTTTTTCAATAGGGTCGACATGACCTGATATTACTTTTCCATATGCATACAGTTGTAGTTTACCATCTTCGTTTCCTCGAATTCCACACAGCCCAATTTGACCCTTACCAATTTCACAATATCGTGCACAAGCTGTACACTTTACCTTACTATTAGGGAGTTTTACATATAGCTCTGCTTCTTTTCCAAGTAAATCTGTCAATGTTTTTTATTACGTTTTTACGTATTTAACAAATATGGATGCATTGAAGAAATTTTCTGATGCCGATGGAAAAGAATTAGTCAAGATTGCAAGAAAAACTGTAACCGAATTACTACAAAATGATTCAAAGATTAATGATCCAGACTTTAATTCCAAATTTAATTTTGATTCAGGCGTATTTGTAACAATTAACAAACAAAATTCATTGAGAGGATGCATTGGATTTCCATTTCCAGTTAAAAGCTTGTCTGAAGGATTAATTGATGCCGCAATTGCTGCTGCAACTGAAGATCCTAGATTTTCCCCAGTAACACCTGATGAATTAGACCAGATTATTTTTGAGGTCACGGTACTTACTTCGCCAATTGAGATCAAAGTAGAAGACCCCATGGATTATCTGCTAAATATCAAAATTGGTAGAGATGGGTTAATTATAGAAAATGAGTATACATCTGGTTTGCTTTTACCACAAGTTCCAACAGAATATGGATGGAATGAAGAAGAATTTCTTTGCAATACCTGTGAAAAAGCTGGACTTAACAAAGAGGCATGGAAAGATAGTTCAACCAAAGTATCCAGATTTGAAGGTATGATATTCAAAGAAGAATCTCCCAATGGAGAAATAATTCGAGAATCGTCTAATGATTTTTTATAAAATAATGTGTTAGAATAAGTGATGATAAGAGAACCAGTTGTTGCAGGGCAATTTTATCCAGGTGTAAAAGAAGACGTACAAAAAATGATAAAATATTGTTATGAACACAAGTATGGTCCAGGTACTCAACTGATAAAACCCCGCAAGAAAGTATTTGGAATTATTTGCCCACATGCAGGGTATATTTATTCTGGCCCTACTGCATGTCATTCTTACAAATCTATCTCCTCGCAGAATCCAGAACTTGTAATCATTATTGGACCAAATCATTTTGGTATAGGACGGGATGCCGCCACTATGATAAATGCAAAATGGCGGACTCCTTTAGGACTGGTTCAAGTAGACTCGGAGTCTGCCCAGGAAATTGAAAAAAAATCCAAGATTATCGAAATTGACAATTATTCTCATTCCCAAGATCACAGTTTAGAAGTGCAGGTCCCAATGCTACAATCCACACTTTCTAATGAATTTCAAATACTTCCTATCATCTTACTGGCACAAGATTTGGATACTGCAAGAGATGTTGGAAATGCAATTTCTGAAATTGCGAAAAAGAAAAATTCCATAATTGTTGGCTCGTCTGATTTTACACATTATGAAGAAAATTCTTTTGCTCATCTTCAAGATAAAGCCTTGATTGAACCTATTTTGGAGATGGATGTTGAGAGATTTTATCATGTGCTAAAAGAAAAGAGAGTAACTGCATGTGGTTTTGGAGCTATTGCATCCACAATAATTGCATGCAAAAATCTTGGTGCAACAAAAGGTGAACTTCTTAGCTATGCAACAAGTGGGGATGTATCTGGGGATACGAATTCTGTTGTAGGATATGGTGCAATTAAGTTTGTTTGACAATAATCTATTTTTTTTATTTTAGTTTTTTTGTCAGATCCATAATTACCTTAATCTGTTCCATGATTACTGCGTCTTTTTTCTTTAACTCTTCTTTTGTAATATCAAGTTCATTTTTTATTGCGTTTATCTCCTGATTTTGGGTTTGTGGGGTTCCAAATCTCCTGACTCTTAATTTTAACCAGTTTTTCATTCTTGTATAGTGAATTGGATGAGCCCATTGTCTGCTTCCGTATTTTGCAACTATTCTTTCAATATCATATTCATCTAAATCAAGCTGTCCGTTATAGTATGGATACATGACGGCTTTATTGTGGTCTGTACCTTTAGCATGTGAAAGCCCTATACTATGTCCTATTTCGTGAACTAATGTGTGAATCATGTTATATGTTTTGAATTTAGTTCTACCTGTAGGATCATATGGCGCTGGGACAGATTGACCATCAAGAGACCACAAATGATCATCACTAAATTTTATAACACCTTCACTTGAAGTTTTTGGATAATAGGCATACGCTAAAACACTAGGATTGTCTTTAAAGTAATCATCATTTTTAGAATCAGAGAATTCTAGTGTGATGTCTGGATTTTCATTTTTCTTAACAACTTGTAATGTTAAAGGTATTTCAAAATCCCAAGTAGTCATTGCCAGATTCATAGCTATTATTTCCATAGAATCTCCAGGTATGTCTTCAGTGCCGCGAATCATAGCATATGTTACAGTAGGTTTATCCCATTTGTGAGGATATTCCGTTTGCTGCGTCTCAAATTCAACTTCATTATTGCTATGGGATTGAAGATTTTTGGCTTTTGCAATACATCCTAGATTTTGTGTATCTATTGTGCTCACTGACATGATCAAAGAATTTAACAGTATTAAAGATTACATCTTTTTTTTAGATATAATTTTAAGATTGTAAAGGGCAGTGATATTTAACTACAATAGCATCATTAATTTCAAATAAGATAATTATTGGAATTCTAAAAAGATCCTTCTGAACTTGTACTGGAGTTTATGGATGTCCTAACACTACTCGAACCTGTTGGGACAGATGGAAATTTATCTCCAATTTGTGTTTCTGCAACGGCTGCGGCCTCTTGTAAAATTGAATCTGTCTCTTGTGATGACATTGGAGAATCTCCAAAAGAGTAGTCATCACTAATTGCACCTGGCATCATATCTCCTAACATATTTCCCATGGATTCAATCTCAGCACTTGCTTGAGGGATTATCTTGTTCATCGCAGGAACCACAGCCTTCATTGTAGACACTGCAGGCTTCATAGAAACTATGGCATCTCCTACCGCATTTACAGTGGATAGCCTGAGTTGTGTTCTTTCTACTGATAGCTTCATGTTGCCCATTAATGATTTGGTCTTTCTTATCTGTACAAGCTCATTTGCAAGAACTTTGGCTGCATGAATATTGCCACTTTGTTTAGCCTGCACAATTTTGTTGAAGAGTTTTTGCTCTTTTTCTGATAACTGATGTGAGGTATTGTCTAATTTTGATATTGGTCTGTTTAAGTCCTTAATGGCACCTTCCACTTTGGGTTTTAGAGGCTGTTCTTTTTTTATCAAGCCTTGAAGTTGGTCTGAAATTCCTTGCGAATCCTGTCTTTGCCATGCTTGCCCAAAGTTTGACATGTAGTAGGTTCTTAAAATCCTGATTTATCATAAAGAGCCAAATAAAATCAACAAATGTGATCAGATTAATGACCATTTATCTTACTTTTGTACTGTAGTGCTGCCTTAGAATATTTTTCATTAGCGGTAAATACAATTCATTGGATTTATTTCTGAATTTACTATGAGATAACAGCTTTTCACAGTATTTCTTCTCATCTTCAGTCAATTGAGATGAGTGTAGATAATTTTTCTTTGCTGCCAGGTCGTAAAGAAACGAATAGTATTCCTGAAGTATTTCCTTTTCCTTAATTTCTGTCATGCTCATTTGTAATCAAAATTATATTCACTGTGAATTATTTAGACAATGCCTTACTTTTTGATTCCTCTTTGTTCAAAATTTGAATTTTTTTAACTAGTTTAGTTCAATTTTTGAACATCTGATGATATCTGTACATTATGTGAGACAAATTGAATACATCATGACCATGGCTGAATCTATTATTCGAGAACGACATCAGAATGATATTATAATAGATGAAATTGACAGACAAATTATCAATTTACTTATTGCAAATGCTAGAGATTCCACAAGAACCATTGTGAAAAAACTTGCAGGTATGGGAACAAACATGTCTGAGCGTGGAATTGGAAAAAGAATTGCAAGACTAGAAAGACTGGGAATAATTCACGGTTATACCACGATGGTTGACCTCAATCAGGTTAACATGCCTATATTGCGTCTTGTAACTGTAAAATTTACCTCTCCCAAAGACTTTGTCGCAAGACTGGAGGATATGAAAGGGTATCTTGCAAATGCACCATACTGTGATTTTTCTGCAAGGACCAACGGTAACATTGATTGGATTGAATTAAAGTTCTTTAACAATCACAAACAAGCACAGCAAGAAGAAGATCTATACAGAGCTTGGTTTGGTGACATCATAGAGGATTACAGGTCATACGATCTTGATATTCATAAAATGGGATGGCAAATATTTGATGAGGATGATTTTGATCAATTTATCCAAAGCACATGTAAAAAAGAAGGTACAGAGACATGTCCAAACATCTTAAAGAAAAAAATTCCTAAAAAATAATCTAAAAAACCCAACTTTGTTTTGTGAAAATATCTAGTCTTCTTAGAATTGGGTTAAATCTTTTGGAATATTGATGTTAACCTAACAATTACACATATTTTATTTTAAAAAATCTGGGTATAACAATTCAGTTTGTGAATAACTCTCTAAATGATTCAATTCAATTCCTGAATAAATTCCAATTAAAAAGGTCGGTCTCCTCTAAATAATTCTGATAATCTAAAGTAACTTATAAAAATTGAGTACATACAACATACGAGAAAAAATTTCTGAGAAACGAAAAACAAAACTCAAAGTACTTGGTCTGCTTGCCTTACTGATAGTTACAGAGATGTATTACTCTGGAAGCATGACTTTAGATCAAATACCTCAAATACTCACAAGTGGAATTCCTGGTTGGAGTTACTTTGTTCTCTTGGGGTTTATCTACTAGAATGGCAGTAAAATTGAGAAAGTAAGAAAATACATTCTTATCTTTTCTACCTTTTTGTAATTGATTAATTTCCAATGGTTTTGGCTTAATTACTGATTTCAATGGAAACAGCCATTATGTGATTCTATTATAACATTGATTTCTTATGTGAAGGTTCCTGGGTTCTAATCTAAATTAAATAAAACACTAATAATCAATGATACCTAGAAGAATTATTGGATTATGAAAAATTTTGTTCACAAATCTTAGAAAGCGATCCTAAAATCAGATTTGCGACCGTTTATGATGAATGGGCAGTTTGTGTTGGGGGCGGAATGAGAAAAGGCCTGAATAACTTCCTTTCGGCTCATGCAGAAAATGAATTGGTCAATATTTCCATCCTTGATTGGAAGGCACGTAAGGATATGTCAAAATGGCTTGGCAAAACAAAATACACTTTGGCTGAATATGATAAGGTTAAACGCTTTTCATTTTATCTAGGTGATGACCATTTACTTCTTGTAAGCACTGAAAAAGATGATGATACTAATAAAGTGGTAGACGAAGTTATCAAACTTTATTATAAAAACCAAGACTGAGTTATTGTGTAAAACTGAATTTATTTTTGAACAACATCTTATTTTATCCTCTACAAAATTTTCAGATAGAACTTAAGAAGACTTTATAACAACTTTGTACGATTGTCAATAAACTTTCCAAAAAATCACAGTTTTAACAATAAGGTTGATTTATTTTATTCATCACTAAATTAATCTAAAAATTATTTAGATATCTGATGAAACCTCCAGTAGGAATCCCTGGTGTTGATGTATTTTATGTCAATGGAGTATGCAAAAATTGTAACAAGCATTTTTTCATAAAAGAAGAAATAAAAGATCATCAAATAATATGTCAGAGATAACAATAATAAATCAAAAACAGCGTGATTAAGAGGGTCACCCTTAGATGTTTTGACACACAATAAAATACAAGACAAGAAATTTAGTAAAATAATACTATGATCATAAAAAAATCTAAATTAATGTAAAACAAAACTGCTTGATCCTATCAAATTTTGTTTAATTCTGATATTGTCTAAATAAATATGGTTTCAAGCAGTTTAGGTGATATCTCTTTTAATATGTATGTGGTCTAAACTCGATTCTATTCTAAGGCGTTAATAGATTTTAGTTTCTTTACCACTAATAACCATTTGTTAAACAGAACTAAAACACATGTGAAAAAAGACTAGATAAGAAAAAACATATAGTCCATCCTCTTATTCTGTAATTTAAAAATCCATCTGAAAATTTTAGTTTAATATGGGATAAAGATTTGGAAGTTCAAAATTTTTAAAGTAACTCTGTCAACAAAAATCATAATGACACAAGAAATAGAATCAAAGATTCAAGAGTCAGGAATATCCACCGCAGAATTGATTGCACATTTTCGGGAAAAATGCAGAATTTGTGGGCATCATCGAATAATGCACAATGAATTAGGAACATGTGAGGGTGTAATGAACAAACCATGTAATTCGGGATGCGATGGTTTTGACCCCGAATGACTTGTATTGTTTTCTCTAACAATCCAAATTATTACAATTCTTTAATAAGTTATTTCTTGTATGTAACTTGTGGATCCAGAAAATCAAGGAGAGAAAATCTATCCTTTAGGGTATGAACCTAAAATAATTCCTGATTCATCTGACTCTAAGGTAAGAAATCAACTACTTGATTTTATTTTAAAGTCTGGACCTTCTGA
>JAOTZM010000184.1 GCA_029861345.1 Candidatus Nitrosopumilus sp. | reverse complement strand
TGGCTAATCTTCAATTTGATTCTAGTTTTTGGACATACTATTCAATGCATTCCAGTCTATGAAATATTCTCATCAGGTTGTGCTATATTATAATTTTTTAATTTTAGATATGACATTACTATTATAGTCACAGCACCTACAAGTATCATAACTCCTGCTGGAATCATTTCTTGAGAATTTGTATTGCCAAATTCTATTTGTATGTTGATTGAATTTTTTGAAATATTTGTAGCTTTTATAGTATATGTTCCATCCTCATTAAAATCAAAATATCCTACTGACATCTTTGTCTGAATTCTTTCTTCCTGTATTATGTTGGCTTGAGTATCTAAAATCTGAACAAATACCTCTTCTCCTGTAAACTCAGGCATGTATACTTTGTAAAATCCAATACCTGCACCTATAAATTCTAACTTTGATTCAAAAGAGTTTGATTGTTTTAGCAAAATTACATTGTGAGTTTTTTCAGTTTGAACAAAAATAAATGAAATCCAAACAATTCCTACAATTATCAACACTAACCCTAGTTTGAATAATGATATTTTCACTTCATCATTGTAACAAAATATTTGCTTAATAAGATAATCTAAAGGGCTCGGAGGGCTTCGATCCCTCGACCTGGCGGTTCGAAGCCACCTGCACTATCCAGACTGTGCTACGAGTCCAAACAAGTAAGAATTTAACGGGCCTAAATATCTGTCTAGATACTTTGAAAGTATCAAAAAAAGTCATAGGTGTTGAATATGCAATTAGAGATATAGTTCTAGCTGCAAGAAAAGTGCAACAAAAAGGAATGCACGTTGATTATCTCAATATCGGTGATCCTGTACAATTTGGTTTCCAACCTCCTGATAATGTTAGACAAGCTTTGATTGATGCTATTAACAAAGGAGAAAATTACTACTCTACGTCTGAAGGTCTATTAGAGTTAAGACAGGAGATTGCTAAAAAAGAAAATTCTAAAGGATTGTCTATTTCAGCTGATGAAATTCTAGTTACAAATGGTGTTTCTGAAGGACTTGATATGGTAATTTCTTCAATTGTAGAAGAAGGTGATGAAGTACTATTGCCAGGACCCTATTATCCACCCTATGCTTCCTATGTTAGACTGCATGGTGGAATTCCTGTAGAGTTTGCAGTAGATTTGAATAATTCTACACCCGACATTGATGACATTAAATCAAAAATCACCTCAAAGACTGTTGCCATTTGTTTAATCAGCCCAAACAACCCTACTGGTGTAGTATTTAATGAAAAATCTCTCAAAGAATTAGTAGACATTGCAAACCAGCACAATATCTATATTATCTGTGATGAAATTTATGATCAAATCATTTTTGATGAAAAATTTGTGGGAATTGGCAAAGTTGCAGGAGATTCACCTGTAATTGTTCTAAATGGATTCTCAAAAGTTCATCTAATGTCTGGTTGGAGAATTGGCTACATTGCATTTAATCAATCACCACAACTTGAGGCAATACAAGAAAATCTTCCCAAACTGGCAAGAGTCAGGATTGCAACCAGTCTCCCAGTACAACATGCAGCTCTGGAATCTCTTCGTGGACCTCAAGAATATATCAATGACTTTGTTACTGAAATCAAAAAACGTAGAGACTTGGTTGTAAAACGCCTAAATGAAATGCCTGGTCTTTCTTGCTCTAACCCGAAAGGTGCATTTTATGCATTTCCAAAGATTGAAGATGATAGATTCGGTACAGATAAAGATTTTGTTACAAAACTTTTAGAAAAAAAGGGTGTACTAACTGTACATGGTTCTGGATTTGGTGAACAATACGGAAGTGGGCATTTCAGACTTGTTTATCTTCCTAGTCTTGAAGTATTAGATTCTGCAATGAACAAAATCTTCGATTTTGTTAGTCAGTAATTCCAAACTGAAAATTTTTCAGGAATTATTTCTATAATACAGTCAGTATCATCAAGTAACTCTTTTGCAGATTTATTTTCTAAAGTCTTAAAGTATCTTAAAAGAATTTTTTTTGCAATTGTTTTTACTTTGTTGTTTTCTAAAATTAAATTGGCATTTCCTTGCCCCATTACGCCATAAATGTCTGGAGCATTGATACCTACATCAACACAAAAAGCAACATGATTATTTTTTCTTGTATTTTTTGCCTTTTGTGTTTTAGTGTTTGTTCCAATGTAGATCTTTTTTCCACTATATCTATACCAAACAGGTGCAATGTGTAGAGTTTTATTTTTACCAAATGTTGCAAGTCGTAATACTTTTTGAGATTTTAAAAATTCATCTCTTTTGTTCATGTTTTCTAAATCCTAACGCTATCATAAAAATCCCAAATCCAAGCATTGCAATTGAAACTTTTTCATTTGTTATTTCTCCATTTAGCAAAAAATCTTCAACAAATTCTGGTCCCCAGATCAATAGTTGCCTAACTAGTACTATTCCTG
>JAOTZM010000087.1 GCA_029861345.1 Candidatus Nitrosopumilus sp. | reverse complement strand
AGCCGGGAGGACCATAAAGTAAAATTCCACTATGTGGCTCAATCCCTAATCTTGAAAATAATTCTGGATGTTTTAATGGAAGCTCCACAATCTCTCTCATTGCTTTAACTTCATGCCTAAGGCCTCCTACTTCCTCATATGTTACTCGAATTTTCCTATCAACCGAAGTATCTGTTGAAATGTTAAGATTTGTAGAACGATCTATCTTAACTACTCCTTTGGGAGTTGTTTTTGTAATTTTAAAGTCCATTGAATTTCCTAAAATCATTACAGAAATTTCATCGCCGTGTGTAATTGGCAATCCTTTCAATCTGTTTTTGACAAAATCTGTAAACTCTCTATCTACTGTAACCGAATCATTTAGAGGTGTTATGGATACTGTTTTTGCAATTTTTGATGTTACTTTTCTAATTTTTACAATATCATTTAGTGATGCGCCAACATTTTTTCTTGTTTGTCCATCAACTCTAATGATATCTGGAACTTTTTCATCCTCATCAACCGGCCAAACAACTGCGCAACTAGATCTTGAACCCATCACTTCAATAATGTCGCCTGGAGTGACTTTGAGAAAATCCATGGCATCTGGTCCGATTCTAGCACGTTTTTTACCAACATCTCTTTGTTTTGCCTCTCCAATTTGCATCTGCAAAGTTTCTTCTTTGCGTACCAAAAAATCACCTATTTCATGTCCACTGACATTCGACTCATATTGAGTACTTCAAATTCACTTACGCCGTCAACTGACCTTACAGAATTTTCCAATGAATCCATTTGCCCTTCTTTGTCATCAACAACAAATTCTGCTTTAATAAATTCTAATCCGAAAGCCAATGGTTCTTTGGCATGCCTTTTCATTGTAATACCTTCTTTTAGAGAGGACTTAATGGATTCTGCTAGTTTGTCAAGATCAACCTCAGTTCCTTCAGGAAGAATTTTTGTAATTAATAATAATTGAGCCATCTTCTTAAGGTCCCTGAAAATTACATGAAGAACAAATGAAGTTTCTTACTGCTTCTCTGCAACTTTGACATCTCCAAATTAAATCAACTCCGCAATTAGGACAATTGAATTTTACACATTTATCATTAGGCATTATATGTCTATGACAACAACTGCATGTTGGCAATGAAATAGTAGATGACATGCTCAAATTTTCTGTAAACATCATTTATACCTTCCCTAGAATTTGAGCATGTTTTAATCTAGTAATTTTTTGAGCTCTCCACCAATTAGAGCTTGAGCCGTTTTTATCGAACCTTTTATTCCTAGTAATTTAATAATTGAGCTAGTATGAAAATCAAAATCATCCTTTTCTGAAATGTCCTTGATGATCTCTGGTGTGATTGATTCAAATATTTTATTGATCGTTTTATTATCTATTCTCTCTAAAATTTTCCTTGCAAATACCTGCTTTTCAAATTCGTTGCCGAATCTATCTGTCCATTTTTTTTGATATTCATTAAGGTCTGTTCTGTTATTTGTTTTCAAAAACTTGGATATTGCTTGTCCTGCATACACTCCCCCCATCCCACTAGTAAAAATTCCTCCTGCAGTAGTTGGTTTTGCTTGTCCTGCAGCATCTCCAATTATTACTGTTTTTCCTTCAACAAAATCTTCAATAGGGCCATTTACCCAGATTGGGGCAAAAATTTTTCTAATTGTTGAATAATTTCCTTTTTGTTCAAGAATTTTTTCTAATGTCTCAGATACGTTGATTCCTTTTCCAGCAACTCCTATTTTTCCTTTACCTTCATTAGATGGGATGACCCATGCAAAAAATCCTGGATATTTTTCTTGGTCAAAAATTACTTCTACTTTTCCTTTCTTTATCCAATCTGCATAAATTTCATATTGTGCTGATGATAAAATTCCGTTTCTATCTTTCTGTATGAGTGATGAAATTCCTCTTGCATCAACAAAAATCTTACAATCTATTTTTTCTTCATTTGTTCTAATTCCTCTATCTGTAATCTCTTGAAAACTTGTTCGGACTTTGATCACTGCCCCATTTTTCTGAGCTTGAAAAGCTATTTGTTTATCTAATTCTCTTCGGCTAATTTCGACAACTTTTTGTTTCTTTGAATTGATGGTAAAACTACTTCCATTTGGTGATGTAATTTTTGCAAATTCTATCATGTGCTCATAAGTTTTTTTGAATGGGATTATTCCTAGTTCTTCCAATCCTGCAATGCTGACTAACCCTCCACAGTGTTCTGGAGTCCCTATCTCGTGGTCTTCTTCAATTACAAGTACTGAGAATCCTTCTGAAGTAATCTCCCTCGCACACAATAATCCTGCAATACTCCCACCTGCAATTACGACATCAAAGTACACAGATTTTAGTTTCTTTTTCAATTATTTATTTTAAAAGAACATGATTTTATCAGATTTCTAGTTCAAACTTATTTACTATGTGTTCTATTTTACAATATGAGCGAATCAACAGGGGAGCCAAAGGATCTCTTTACTGAATGCAAAAAAAATGCTGAAAAATTTTTTTATGAAATTGATAAATCAACACCAGTATATCATCAAACAGCAACAGACATTCAAAAAAACTATCTTGATGCATGGAAGAATGTGATTAATTCGTCTATTGCTTTACAACAAGAATTTGCCACCAAGTCAGGCATGAATGTCAATATTAATGAAGACTCTATGAAAGCAATTCAGAATATTACTGAACAGGCAATAACTGCATTTCAAAATCAAAACAAATTTGCTTTAGATTCTACTGAAACATCAAAAAAAATATTTGATGCATTCAATGAAAATACTAAGACAATTGCTGCACTGAACAAAAATATGATAGAACTGATGTTGTCTGCAATGAAAACAAAGACACAAAACTAAACAAATTTTTTCCTCTTTATATTGTCTGGTACGATCTTTTCATAATCTACGATGTGATTGTGATATTCATGTAGACTAGATTGTAATTCAGTGAATTGAGGATGAATCAATGGTATAATTGATTATGTATATTTTCAAAAAAATGAAAAATACAAAAATATGAAGATGTAGAAAGGAAGTCATAAATTTATGAAAAAATAGTTTGTAGAAAAACTACAGAATGCATCATGACCCCATAAAAGCAGTAGGAGAAAACCTAGTTTAGACTGGGTCTATCTTTATTGTAACTTGATGAGATCTGATTTTACTCCATGTTCCTGCTGCTAGTTCCCAAATCCTATCCACGTTTATTGTGACTTCTCTTGATTGGGTTTTGTTTGATTTTTTTCTTGAATTTGATTTCATGGTTTGTATACGTGAATTTTGCTTAATAATAACACGGAGAACTTATCAATTATCCATTTTTTCTAAATCTCTCATAAACAAAAATTCTGTACTATGACCCTCAATAGATTGGATTTTTAGTCGAAATGTATCAATTTTCTAGTTATTTCTAATTCAAAAGTTTTTCATTAAGCCTGTATTTGATTACAATGTGGTAGATATTAAACAAGTAATTGTTGTTAGGACTGATCTTGAAATGGGTAAAGGAAAGATAGCCGCTCAAGTAGGTCATGCCTGTGTTCTTGGTGCAGAACATGTGAGAAAATCTCATCCAGAATGGTACAATGAATGGTGGACTGGACAAGAGAAAGTTGTCCTCAAAATTTCAGGTATCAAAGATTTGCAAGAAGTAAAAAAACATGCAATAGATTTGAATCTTCCATGGTCTGAAGTTACAGATGCTGGACATACACAGATAGCTCCTGGAACTACAACCTGTATTTCAATTGGTCCAGCTCCTGAAAATTTAATTGATAAAATAACTGGTGATCTAAAATTACTATGACTTACAGTTATTGGGAATAAGATATAACAAGGCTTAATATTTTTTGAGATATGAAGCAAAAAGGAATACTTGTAACTGCCTTTTTTGGTTTTATTCTGCTTACTTCCACTATAATGATTGCAATACCTGGTCTTACGCCCCCTGAAGACAACCCTGAGATAACAATTACTGGTACTCCTGCTGATAATTTTCCTGATGAACAACGTGCACAGTTTTGTGGCTCTAGTAATGCAAAATCAACTGACTATGTAAAAGAATTCTCGATTCCAACAGCATGTACAAATCCGTTGGCAGTTGTAACTGATTATGATGGAAATGTTTGGTTTACTCAAACAAATACCGGTAAACTAGCAAAGTTTGATCCAAATACTGAGACATTTAGTGAGTATGATAATCCCTCATGGCCACAGGGAGGCCGTTCTATGATGTGGGGAATTGATTATGCTCCTGATGGTTCAGTGTGGTTTACTGATGAAACATATGATTCAGTATGGAAATTCTCAACGATTGATGAAAAATATGATCGAATAGCATATCCTTCTGAAGGAAACTCCTTACCACAAAAACTCCAAATCGATGGATCTCAAATCATCATTAATGATTTTACTGGAAATAAACTCACATTCTTAGATCCAAATCAATCCGGTGAGGAGGTAAATTATCTGAGTATTCCATCTCCTATTGATGATTCTGTAACTGCGGATTTTGCTGTAGATGCAAATGACAATGTATGGTTTACAAATTGGTTATTCCAACAAGGTGGAGTTTTAGTTAAATTTAATCAAAATGGGTATCTTGATTCTGTTGCAAATTCTGATGAAAAATCCCTCCCACTACTTGACTTTGTAGAAATCTATGAATTGCCAGTAGAACTACTTACTCCAAATGGAGCTGTAATATCTAAAGATGGAACTATTTGGTTATCTGATACCACTTCGTCTTCTTTCTTTAATTTTATTCCTTCAAGTGAGGAATTTATTCAATATGTTACAGCTGATCCATTACTTAGCACATATGGTAATCAAACAGGAATTGTCAAATCCCCTATTTCTAGACCATATTGGATTGAAACTGATGAACAAGGACGCATTGTTTTCAATGCACAAACTGCAAACAATATTTCTGTAATGGACCCAAAATCCCAATCTCTTATAGAATATCATGTTCCTTCAAAGAATCCTTATTGGGGTGACTGTGATCCTGGAACTGGAATGATGTTATCTGATTGTGGCTTGGCTCAAATCTTTGATTTTACCATTAATGGTGAAAAAATTTGGTTTACTGAATGGGTTGAAAATAAGATTGGAGTTGTTGATACTTCTGTTCCATTACCTCTAGAAATTCAACTTGAATCAAATACCATAAATCTTGCACCTGGAGAATCACAGCATCTCAACTTTATTGTATCTCCCAAATCACAAAAAGATTTGTTAGGTATTTCATTAATTCTGATTCCGACTCAAGAATTTTTGAATATTGACCTTTCTCATGATACTCCTGAAACATTTCAGCTAGATTCTGATGTACCTAGACCAATCCACACAACAATCTCTGCCTCTGAAGATGCATTACCTGGAACATACAAAATTCTACTTGGGGCACAATCTTCTGATATTGCAATTAGTAAATTTGTTACAGTGACAATAGAGTGATCCCAAATTTAGATTCTCAAATTGGTATCACTGTTTACAGTACGGGATTTACTGGAATTGGAGGAAAAATTAGAGTTGAACCTGAGGATTTTCAAGTTTCTGAGATAATTTCTGAAAAGGCACTTAATTCAATAAATGATAACGAAGGTTATGCTGTATACAAACTAAAAAAGAAAAAGATTGATACTAATCATGCACTATCTGGTATTTTTAGAAAAAAAGGAATTCGCCTAAAAGCGCTAGGACTAAAAGATGCATCTGCAAAAACCGAACAATTTGTCTGCTCTGCAAAGAAAGGAAAAGCAATTGAAAATTTTTCAACTGATAAATACTCTCTTGAAAAAATTGGTTTTGCAAAAAAACCATTATCTAAAAAGGACATGGTATCCAATCATTTCAGAATAAAAATCTCTGAATGCTATGACGATTTGTCTTCTTTTACTGAATATGAAAAAATTCTGAATTTTTATGGATACCAGCGTTTTGGCTCAAAAAGACCTGTAACTCATCTTATCGGAAAGGCCATTTTACAAAGAGATTTCAAAAAAGCCGTTAATCTAATTCTATCTTTCACATCCAATTATGATTCTAAAGAAAATACTGAAATTCGTGAAAAACTTTCTGATAAAGAAAACTATGCAAAATATTTTGATCAGGTTCCATATCAAATGGATATTGAAAGAATTATTCTAAAAGAAATGATTGATCATGGTAATGCCCTTCGTGCTATTCGTTCCATCCCCTTATCGTTACGAAGATTTTACATTCAAGCCTATCAGTCTTTTCTCTTTAATCACTCTCTGAGTTCAGCATTTTTAGACGGTGAAAATTTGTTTGAAACACAAACAAGTGATGTTTGTTTTGATTTTCATGGTGTAATTGGAAAATATGTAAAAGGCTTAGATCAGCATTTAGCATTGCCATTTGTTGGTTATTCATATTATAAAAAAACCAGATTTAACTATCAAATCTCCAATATTTTAGAACAAGAAGAGATTACTCCTAAAGACTTTTTCATAAAAGAGATGCAGGAAGTAAGTAGTGAGGGCGGTTTTAGGCAAGCTGCAATTCGTTGTTCTGATTATTCCTCATCTGAGAATGTGATAGAGTTTTCATTATCTAGAGGTTCTTTTGCAACAATCTTGTTAAGAGAAATAATGAAACCACAAGATCCAATTATTGCTGGTTTTTGAGATTCGTTTTTACAGATGAACAAGATAAATAAATCTAAATTAAAAACACTGAGAATTAGTACGCCCTTATCTAAGCGTTCCAAGCTAATCTCTTTTGATCATACTGATTCCTACTCCTACCCCAGTTATTATAATTCCAATTATCGCAATTTGAATTCCATGGGTAATCCAATCTGGATTGGAATACATGAAAGAGGATTCTGGTCCTACTATTGACTGTCCTTGAAGATGAAAAATAACACCAAAAATCAAGATAACCACACCTGTTATGATTAATGGTTTTCCTCCATTCAT
>JAOTZM010000086.1 GCA_029861345.1 Candidatus Nitrosopumilus sp. | reverse complement strand
CCACGTTTACCGGTGTATCCCTCTTCTTTATCTTGATAGGTATCAATAAAAAATGATGATACTCTACAATCAACAAAGTCAAGACTTCTTACTACTTTACCATTATTGGTAAATTCTACAAGTGTCTCAAAATCGGTGTTAAAGGTACTTGATAATCCCTTAGTATTTCGTGCCTGATTTATTGCATCATCTAATAAAGGATGATTTGTTATAATTCCCTCTACATGAAAACTAGGACCAGAATCATCATTTTCTGCAAAGCCAGTTGTTAATTCAAAAATAGGGAATTCAATTTTTTCAATTCCTTTATCAAATTTGAAAGTTACAAATGTTCTTGCATCTTCAGCAAATTTGAACGAAGTTTGTCCATAGTCATATACAACTTGATTGTCATTAGAGTGGTATGATGGAGATGAAATTTCATCATTTGACGCTACGCCACCGCATCTAAACTCAATGTCATCTACGATTGCAAATCCAACTGTGTCTGGATAGAATCCATAGCTTTCATAATCATCGCTCAATGTTTCAATTTTGTAATCCAGAACTTCGCAGTTGTAGTAGTTCACAGTACGTATTTCTTCAATATCTTTTGAAATAGATACATTTACGTCAAAAAACCTGTAATCATATTCAAAACTACTTCCTCCAGTAGACATCATCATTCGGTGTGTAAAAGAATCATCTAATGCTTTATGTAAATGAGGAGCTTCTTCTACTATACCTTGAACGTTAAATGTTGTTCCAACATTTGAAACAAAATCAGAAGTCATCTTAAAGACAGGAAATTCATGTATTTCAACACCGTCTCTGAACGTGAATGTAAGAGTTGCGCTAACGTCATCAGCCATTTTATATCTGGAACTTTCTTCTGCAAATGCATTAGGAGTAATCAACAAAATAACAGACATCACTGCAAACAGACTTACTGATGTTGTTAGTAGAATGTTTTTAGTCAATGAAATTCAAATAATTTTGCAGACTATAAACGAATTCAATATTATCTATACAGAGAATATTATACTATAATATTTTCATATTCTATATAGAAAGAATCTATTATTCACAATTTAACAACACATTAGTTTTGGAATCTGTTGAGTCACAATATCTATCAACATTGGCATTGCCATCAACAACATCATAATCAGAATTTCCTAATCCAAAGGAATCTTGAGCAAACGAATTATCTAATTACAATACAGAAAACGACATTACTGTAAGGGATAATTTCTACAAATCATTATGATAAAATTAGTATAATTAGAATTGGTAAATGTGGCAATTTTTTCAAATTTTTCTCAAAATGGCTTGTTTACTTCACGTGTAAACACATAGCTTGCAAGGCCAATCATTACAAGTACAAACAAAAAGATAATCCCTAGGCTAAGCAGTACTGGAATTCCTCCTTCAGAGACGCCAGTCATCATTTCTCTTACCAGCAAAACAGTATAGGTAACAGGGTTTAGTTTTGCAATTACTGCAAGCCAGTCTGGTAGTAATTCTAAAGGAAACAATGCAGGGCTTAGCATAAACAATGGCATTCCTAGAAAATTAATCACTCCCCAAAAGGTTTCTTGAGACTTTGCAGTAGCTGCAACCGTTACAGAGATTCCAGAGAATCCCAACGAAAACAAAATAACAATTGCCATGATTGGTGCAATCATAATGGGGTTTGGGAAAGTAACACCAATTGCCAAAGCAATTCCTAAAATCAAGCTAGCCTGCAAAGCTGCAATTAGAGAGATTGCAGACATTTTTCCCAGAGCAATAGAAGAACGTGAGATTGGAGAAGTCAATGCCTTGTTCATAAAACCATATCGCCTATCCCATAATGTATTGACACCACCAAATATGCTAGTGAAAATTGCAGTAAGAATAATCACACCAGGTGCCATAAACTCGATATATTCTCCTTGAAAACCAACAGATTGAATCAGTGGTTGAGTTCCTGAAAAAGTATTTCCTATTACGATAATCCAGATTGCAGGTTGAATTAATCTAATTAAAACTCCACTTCTAGATTTTTTGTACCTCTTTATCTCTCTCCAAAAAATTGTATAAGTATCATAAATCAAAGTACTCATGCACGTATCCTCTTCATCTTTGCATGTTCACGTTTTCGATTGAATCCTGAATCATCATCTCTAATTTCATGTCCGGTGTAAGAGATGAAGACATCATCAAGTGTTGGGGAAGTAAGAGAGATGGAAATAATTTTGATATCAAGTTCTGATGAAATCTGGAAAATTTTTGGGATGACTTCTGTTCCCTTTGATGCAAATAAAGTAAGTTTAGAACCATCTTCATTTATTTTATTTACAAATTCAATTTTTTTAAGCTCAGACAAGAATGAATCATGGGTTTCATTTTGTTCCAGTACGATTGAAATGACCTCATTTCCCATAGCATTTTTCATGTTTTCTGGAGAATCAATCACCTGAATCTTTCCACCGTCGATAATTCCAATTCTGTCACACAGTTGATCTGCCTCCTCCATGTAGTGAGTTGTAAGAAATATGGTCATCTCAAACTCTTCATGAAGTTTTTTGATATATTTCCAAATCTTTCTGCGAGTTTGAATATCCAATCCAACTGTAGGCTCATCAAGAAATAATACTTTAGGTCTGTGCAAGAGGCCGCCTGCAATGTCTAATCTCTTTCTCATGCCGCCCGAATAGGTGACAACAGGTTCGTTTTGTTTATCAGAGAGTTCAATTAGATGCAAGATTTCAGCAATTCTTTTGTCGATTTCATCTTTTGGGATGTGATTGAGTTTTGCCTGAAGTAGAAGATTTTCCCTTCCAGTAAGATATTCATCAACAGTTGTTTCTTGTTGAACATACCCAATATTTTCTCTGACTTGTTTTGCATCATTCATTACATCAAATCCTGCAATCAAAGCTTGTCCAGATGATGGCTTTAACAAAGTAGTAAGAATCATGATCGTAGTACTTTTTCCTGCACCGTTAGGTCCTAAGAATCCAAAGATCTCTCCATTTTTTACTGAAAAAGAAATATCATCAACAGCAGTCACATCTCCAAATGATTTTTTAAGAGACTTTGTCTCTATTGAGTACAATACCTTGATCGCATTTGTCAATTATAAATTGCTAAGTATTGATTCAGTCGATCCTCATAAAAAATTTAAAGAGTAATTTTAGGATTTTCTGCATGAAAGGACTTTGTCAAAAATGTCACTCATCAAATATAGAGATAATAATTCAGGAAGGAATTCCTGTTTGTACAACATGTTCAAAAAAAATAGACTAATCAAAAAGGTTATTTTAAAAAAAGAAATCTAAATGAAATTATTTAATTTTCTTGAATTCTTCTTTGGTCATTCTTAAAATGACTTTTTCACCTACTCCCCAAATTTCTGATTTGGAGAGGGTTTTAGAATGCCTCAAACCATCACTTACTTCTATTGTTTCTAATTCATTGGTATCAGGATTTCTGTGTAATTGTTTTACCTTGCCAATTTTATGACGATCAATATCAATAACTGGGATTTCTGTTCTGATTGGAGGCCTGCTAAGAAGTAAGGTTTGCTCAGAAAATTTGTCTATGTAGTCTTTTGAAAGAAAATAGTCCTTGTGGAATCCTTGGTGTATTGTTACACCAGATACAGCAAGTGTATCCTGATTAATGTGAATGTGTTTGACTTTGCCATATTCAATTCCCTCTCTGTCTATGACTTTTTTTCCAGTAAAGGAATCTGCAGTAGCTAAGTTTGAAGGCATTCCTTCTAGTTTTACCGACATGTCCTCAGATCAACAGATTTGCTTATCATACCAAATATCAGAAAATTCTAGCAATGGGGTTAAATTACTTGACAGAAAAAAGTCAGGCATGGAAATAAAGGAGGATCTGTTCAGACCAATCCTTACCACAAAGGGAAGAAAGACTGGCAAAAAACATTCAGTAATGCTTCGTGCAGTAAACTTTAATGGAAAAATCTACTTTTCCAGACATAGACCAGATGGAGACTGGTTCAAAAATGCCTTGGCAAACCCTGAAGTCAAAATAGAGTACAATAATTTTATTTTTTCAGGAAAGGCAAAGTTAGTAACAGATGAAGAACTGGGTAAAAAAATTTCCCAGTTAAAGTATCCAGGAGAAAAGAGAGCAAAAGAAAAGAGAGTGACAATAGAGGTAACACTCGATCCTAGATGAGGGGTTAAGATCTAGATTTTTTCAATAATTTCCATAAATAGTAAACAGTTACTCCACCAAGAATCATTGTAATTATAACAAATGGAATGAACAAATCAGAAGTAAAGATTCCACTATCAGCATCAATTGCAGTCTCTGCAATCTCCAAATTTCGTTGTGCAACTTGAGATTCAGCAATTTCCTCAAACTTTATCTGAGATTCAGGTTCAGCAGACATAACAGGAGCAGATGCTGCAATGCTATCTGCAGATTCGTCACCAGAAAGAGATTTAGTCATTTCATATTCTCCACCCGATTCCTCAATTGATGAAAGTTGTCGATTTGTAACAGAATCGTTTACAGGTATTTCTCTTTCCTGTTGCAGCAGAGACAATGAGAATAATCCTGAAAGACCAGTTGCAATTCCCAGTCCTGCAACTTTATAGATATGTCTAAATGATCTAACCAAGAGTTTGCTTTCTTTTGTTTTTTCTGAAAGTTTTGGTGGGACAATAACAATACTGAACTTTGTTGCAGAGTATATCTTCATGTCTTGAGATTTTGAGTTTTTTTCTATTTTTGATATTTTGACTACTCCCAAGTTCTGAAGTTTGTTTAGATGATACTTGACTAGCTGGAGAGAAATCTCAGTTCTTTGAGAAATCTGAGTTGCAGTCAACTCCTCATTGAAGAGTAATTGCAGGATTTCACGGCTAGAATTGTTTGTAAATATCTCACCGAAGGATTTTATTTTTTCATCATCTGTTGCAAAAATTTTAATTTTTTCAGTTAACTCATCATTGGAAATTTCATCGGACAGAGTTGTTAGTGTAAATCTGGCATATGTAAATTGTTTGGTAAAAATACAATTTTACTAAACCTTTTATCTCTAACTATCAAATAGTAGTAATCACTAAATTCCAGCATTTCAAAAAAAAGAATATCTGATAAAAGTGAGGAGAAAAAAATGAGTTCAAAAATAATAATTCCAATTGCAGTAATAGTTTCGGTAATAGTAACGGCAGGAGTAATGTATGCAATCGGTTTTGATCAACAACCTCAAGTCTCAGAGATACCCTCTCCTGAAATAATCTATGTTGATAAATCAGCATCCGAAATTTTTGAAGGAACACATGATATCAAAAAAATATCATCACAAGAAGAACTAAAGGAGATTCTTGAAGCATCTACATTACTTGGTGGAGGATTCTATGATGATAGATTCTTAGCAAGAAACATGGCAGTTGATGAGGCGGTGATGTTTGATATGGCAGAGTCTTCCCCTGAACCAGGGGCACCAGTTCCCTCAGTAACTAAATCACAGTCAGGTGGTTCAGAATATTCAACAACAAATGTTCAGGTTGCAAATGTTGATGAACCGGACTATCTCAAAAATGATTCAAAATACGTTTACATTGTATCAAAGAACACACTCTCAATAATTGATGCATACCCAGCAGAGTCTGCAAAATTAATTCTCAAAATTGCTCTAGATATTGAATCACAGTATATCCAGAATATGTTCCTAAATGATGATAGATTAGTTATATTTTACAATGGACAAAGCGATGATGAAATAATTCCGCTATTTGACTTTGTTCCACGCCGCTCTTACAGCCCAGTCACCCATGCATTAATCATTGATGTCTCAGATAAAGAGAATCCAACTATTCTCAAAGATTACTCCATAGACGGTCATTTTAGAGATGCACGAATGATTGGAGATTATGCATACTTTGTCACAAATAGTAACATTGACTATCAGTATCCAAGACTTCCTGTGATTTTGGAGCGTTCAATTCCAATAATGACTCCAGAGGCATTTTACTTTGATAATGTAGAAGAATTTTCAAACTTTAACACACTAACTGCAATTAACATTTTTTATGGCACCATAAATTCAGAGACATTTCTTATGGGATATAGCGGAGCATTTTATGTCTCGGAAGATAACTTTTACTTGACTTATCAGCAAAATATGCCCTTTGGATTTTATGAAAATTCATCACGAGATAGATTCTTTGATGTTGTAGTACCGCTATTGCCAAATGAGATTCAGGATCAAATCAGAGCAATACAAAATGATTCTTCAATGAATTCATCAATGCAGTGGATGAAAATCTCAGAGTTGATGCAAAATTCATACAATGAGATGGACAAACGTGACAAAGAAGAACTGTTTGAAAAAATAAGAGATGCACTAAACCAATATGATGCTAAAATCCAAGAAGAAACAAGAAAAACAATAATTCACAAAATATCAATTGATGAGGATGAAATAGAATATGTTGCAAAAGGTTCAGTTCCAGGAAGACTGCTAAATCAGTTTTCCATGGATCAAAGCGGAGATAGATTTAGAGTTGCTACTACAACTGAATACTATACACAGTATCAGGGCATGGTTCGTGCAAATGCAGTTTATGTTTTAGATGAGCAGCTAAACATAGTAGGAGGATTAGATCAGATTGCGCCTGATGAGAGTATTTTCTCAGCCAGATTCATGGGTGACAGGCTTTACCTGGTTACGTTCCAACAAATTGATCCATTTTTTGTAATTGACCTATCAACTGATACTCCTAAGGTTCTAGGAGAGCTAAAAATCCCAGGATTTTCAAACTATTTGCACCCATTTGATGATGAACACATCATTGGAGTTGGCAGAGATACAAAAGAAATAGGAAACGATAGAGTTCAGCAATTAGGAATCAAAATTGCCTTGTTCAATGTTGCAGATGTCAATAATCCAAAAGTTGCAGATGATGTAATCATAGGGGATAGTTCCACACAATCAGA
>JAOTZM010000183.1 GCA_029861345.1 Candidatus Nitrosopumilus sp. | reverse complement strand
CAGATGCAATCCAAAATAATTCTGAACTTGTAAAAAAATCTCTAGATGCTTCAAACTCAAAAGATGATAAATTTACAGCACTAAACAATGCTGCCTTTAATTCAGGTGTGTTTATTCACATTCCACGAAATCTTGTCTTGGAAAAACCAATCCACTTCTTAGCATGCCTCTCTGAAGATGGACTTTCTACAATTTCAAGAAATATAATATTTGCAGATGAAAGCAGCAAGGCTACAATAGTCCAAGAATTGTATTCTCCAAAGACTGAAACTCAACAAGCATATCTTGAATTGTTAAACACCAATCTTGCTCCTAATGCACAGTTGGATATTACCACCTTACAAATGATGGATCAGCATGCAGTAAACTTTTCAACTAGACAAACTGACTTGGCACAAGATGCCAAAGTAAATTGGTACTCTGGATTGTTTGGTTCCATGTTATCACGATACAAGATTGATTACTACCTCAGTGGCACTGGTGCATCCTCAAATGATTCTGAGGTGATTTTTGGAAATAATGATCAATCATTTGATATTCAGACTAATGTAAACCATGAAAGTCCATCTACTGAAGCTAGAGTAGTAGAAAAGTCCATTCTTAGAAATAAATCAAAATCTCTTTTCAAAGGAATGATTAGAATCAAAGAAAATGCATCAAAATCAAATTCATTTTTGTCTGGTCGTTCTATCCTTTTGGACAAAGATGCAAAATCGGATGCAATTCCTGGATTGGAGATCTTTACAAATGATGTAAAGGCCACTCATTCTGCATCTGTTGCTCAAATTGATGAAGAACAAATCTTCTATCTTAAAACTAGATGTCTTAGTCATGAAGAAGCTGAAAGGACAATTATTGAAGGATTCTTAGAACCTCTTTCAAGAAAAATGTCTTTTCAAGTTAGGGCATGGATTGCTTATCTTATTGAGTCTAAATGGGAAAATCAAGAGCTCACTATTAACACCGATGAAGAATTAGCCAAGTTTGTTGAAATTGAAGAAACACGTTATAATGAAGACTCAGAAATAGAACAACACTACAAGTATAGGTGATTTTTTGTCTGAATGGATTAAGGCATGCAACTTAGAGCAGGTAAAAGAAGGTCAGCTTTTTGGATTCACACACGATGATAGGAAAATTCTTCTAGCCAATCTTAAGGGTAAAATTCACGCTACTGATCTTATTTGCACTCATGCTGATGCAGATCTTTCTACAGGATTTCTTAGTGAAGAAGGAGTTCGATGTCCGTTACATCTTTCTGTTTTCAATTTAGAGAATGGAGAACCACAAAATCTTCCTGCTGAAAACCCACTCAAAGTATATAATGTTAAAATAGACGATAACGAAATTTACGTGGAGGTTTAAGATATGCAAAGTACACAATCATTATTTGAAAATTTAAGAAAAGACTTTCCGATACTTCAGAGAACTGTAAGAGATAACAAACCCCTTGTCTATCTTGATAATGCATCTACAACGCAAAAACCGAATCAAGTAATTGATTCCATCACTGACTATTATCAAAATCATAATGCTAACATTCACAGAGCAGTATATGCTCTAGCTGAAGAGGCCACTGAAGCATATGAGGCAACCAGAGACAAAATTGCCAATTTTATCAACATAAAAGATCGTCAGGAAATTATCTTTGTTAGGGGAACTACTGAGGCAATTAATCTAGTTGCATATGCATGGGGTAGGCCTCACGTCAAAGAGGGTGACATTATTGTTACTACCGAATATGAACACCACAGTAACATTGTCCCATGGCAACTTCTTACACAAGAAAAAGGTGCCAAATTGGAATACATTGGAATGGATGATAATGGAGAGTTAATTTTAGATGATCTTGACAAATATCTTGCTACAGGTAAAGTTAAACTTGTAACCTTTAGTTTGATGTCAAATGTTCTTGGAACAATTACTGATGCTAAAAAGATAATTGAAAAATGCAAGGCAGCAGGTGTTCTCACATTAATTGATGGGGCCCAGGCAGTACCTCACATGAAAGTTGACCTAGAAAAATTAGGATGTGACTTTTTTGCGTTTTCTGGTCATAAGATGTTAGGTCCAACAGGAATTGGCGTTTTATGGGTTAGAAAACCTGTACTGGAGACCATGAGTCCATTTCATGGCGGTGGTGACATGATTCGAGAAGTTCACAAATATGAAACCACATGGAATGATTTGCCATACAAATTTGAAGCCGGTACTCCAAACATAGCTGATGTTGTAGGATTTGGAGCTGCAATTGACTATCTCACAAAGATTGGAATGGATAATGTAAGAGAACATGAGGTTGAACTGACAAAATATGCTATAGAGAAATTATCGGAAATTAAAGGGCTTCATATCTATGGTACAAAAGATATTTCAAAACGTGGTGGCGTAATCTCATTTAATTTTGCAGATGTACATCCTCATGACGTTGCTCAAATTATTGATGAAGAAGGAATTGCAG
>JAOTZM010000085.1 GCA_029861345.1 Candidatus Nitrosopumilus sp. | reverse complement strand
CCATCTTTTGTTTTGATATCTATAATAAAATTAATTTTTGATGAACCACGTCTAACTAAACTACGCAAAAATTCCTTTGAATATTCAAACCTCTTAAAAATCGTTGATGCTTTATCACCATCAACCTTGTCAATCTGGAAATAGATTTTGTATTGATGTTGTGAAGGATCTCCTTTTAGAATGTCATAAAGCGTTACTTCTAAGACTCTACCTGAAGCATTTTCATCATCTGTAATTGGAACATAAGCTATTGGAACATTGTTAAATGAGTCTGGAGCATTTACTGTAATCCAGCGTTTCTCTCTCCACTTGTCTTTTACTCTGCCTTTTCTACGAGCCAATTATTATCGACCTTTAAATCCAAAATATAAGGGTATGTTACTAGATTTCTTTCTGATTTCCCATGTATCTTTGCAAAACCTGGGGAATTCCAATATGACCATCTTTTGTTTGAAAATTCTCCATTATTGACACCAAAACTCTAGTTGTAGCAATTAGAGTACTGTTGAGTGTGTGTACATATTGAGTATCTTCATTTGTTTTATCTCTAAACCTAATCTTCAATCTTCTTGCTTGATAATCTAAACAGTTTGAACATGAAACAATTTCTCTATAGGCATTTTGCCCTGCCATCCATGCTTCTATATCGTATGTTTTTGCTGAAACTTTTCCCATGTCTCCAGTCGATAGTAGCATTACTCTATGTGGAATTTCCAATTTCTGATAAAATTCTTCGGCAACTGCTAACAATTTTTCATGTTCCTTCCAAGATTCCTTTGGTCTTGAAAATACAAACTGCTCAATTTTGTCAAATTGATGTACTCTGAAAATCCCCTTTTGATCCCTTCCATGTGCGCCTGCCTCTTTTCTAAAACAAGGACTAATTCCTGCATATCTTATTGGTAGATCTTTTCCCTCCATGATTTCTTTTGAGTGCATTGCTGCCATAGCATGCTCTGATGTTCCAATCATGTAAAGATCTTCCTCCTCGATCTTGTAGATTACTTCTTCAAAGTCATCAGCAATCACTGCTCCTTCCATTGATTCTCGATTAATCATGTATGGCGGTTGAACAAGAGAATATTCTTTTTTTGCAAGAAAATCTAATGCATAATGAATTAATGATTGATTTAGCCTTACTAGATCATTTTTTAGATAATAAAATCTGGCCCCTGCAACCTTTGCAGCTCTTTCTAGATCTACCAAATCTAAATTTTCAGAAATATCAATATGGTCATTAATTTTAAAATCAAAATTTGGAATGGTTCCCCACTTTCTGATTTCCTTGTTAGCATCTTCATCTACACCAATTGGAACTGATTCGTGAATGAGATTTGGAATCGTTAAAGATAATCTCGAATACATTTTTTCAATAGTTTCTTGTTCTAATTCTACTTTCACAAGTTCTGTTGAGAATTTTTTCATCTCTGCTAAAATTGAAGATGTATCTTTACCCGCCTTCTTTTTTTGTGAAATCTCTACAGCTGCTTGATTTTTCTTTTTTCTTAATTCATCAGTTTTGACTATAAATTCACGCCTTTTTTGATCAGATTTTATCAAGGCATCTAAATCAAAATCTACAGATCTTGCCTTTAGCATCTCTCTAATCATCTGTGGGTTTTCCTTGATTAATTTAGGATCTAACACTACTCAATCACCTTTAACGCAACCTGGACATGCTCAAATACCTCATCAATAGTACTGATAATTTGTTTCATATTCTCCTTACTTTCAAAATTAAAAAGCAGTTTGTTATCAATATTTTCAATATAAAGATTCAACCCTTTTGGAAAATTGACATTATCCGGTTCTAATGCTTTTTTTACGGTTTCTGCCTTTTCTTTTGATATGTTATTGAACACTACCTGGACTTGACATGTTAATGACATTTACTTCTAAATAATTGAGAAATCCATCCAATTTGTCTTTAGTTATTTTTGCTCCTGCCGCCGCATCATGACCTCCTCCAACACCATCAAATTTCTCAGCACCTGCTCTCATTAAATTACTGAGATTAATGTCTGATTTACAACCAAAGGATTTTCTTGATGAAAACTTTATCGTATTTTCTTCACCCTTCGTTCTTAAAATCACAATTTTTCCAGCATTTTTTGGAGATCCTGCTATCAATGATGAAATGGTCCCAGTCATTGTCTCTGGTACTATGTCTTCACCGTTAACCATTACACAGGTTTCACTTTCTGAAATTCGCCATCTCTCATTTGATAAAATGTTCATGTATTCTCTAATCATCTTTCTATAATCTGTCAGAATGGTTTCTCCTTCTCTTAGGATCTTATTTCTATCTCCCATGCATATTGCCATACCAACACCTGAATGATTAATTCTTCCACATGAGTTTAACATAGTTGAGAATTCTCGTCCATCTCTCAAGAAGCTTCTTTTGTCTTCTCTAGGAAAGGTATAGGTATACCCAATTAATTCTGACATGATTTCAGTAGCATTTTTGCCAGAAGTAAATTTAGTAATCGATTCAATCACTAACCTTTTTTCTTCTTCATTTAGTTCTGCTGGAACTCTCCATCTTCCCTCATCCTTTAATTGAATTCCTGATGAATTTAGAAGAGATAGGCATGTATCTCTGTTCCATGTTAAACCTTCGATAAATGGCTGTGAGGTAAAGGCTAAGGCATCAGGAAGTGGTCTAGTTTCTCTTCCGACTAATAATAAATCTAAATCAATATCTACCAAACCAAGATCTTTGGCATTATTTGCGATCTCAAAATTCTTACCTGTAAACGACTTTCTTTCGCCTTGGTCTTGTCTGTCTCCTAATGCTGAAACCACTGCTATGCCAGACAAATCTGAATTTTTTTCATCAAGGGCAATTGATGCAAGGTATGCCATTCCACCTGCACAAATATCAATACCTCCATCAATTCCATATTTCCAAGCATTGATGACATTTTGATTGTCTATCTCTTCTTCTGAAATCTGATGATGATCTAAAACAAACCAGTTATCTCCTAGGGCTTCATTTAGATTCTTTGCAAAACCTCCTCCTAGGTCTGTTACTATGTGAAAATCTCGGGAATCTGTTCTAAAAGATTCTGCTATGTTTTTACTAAATTCTTTTGATGTTCTAACTGTACATTTGGCTCCTGCTCTAATTAGAGCTTTGGTAATAATACTTCCAGATGTAAGTCCATCACAATCAATATGGGTTGTGACGAAAATTGATTTCTTTGACCTTATACAGTCCGATATTTTGTCCTTGAAAAACGAAAGTGACTCATCAAGTAATTTTGGCATTACTCTAATTGAGCAACCACGGATTTATATTTCCAATTTTTAGGAATTCTTTCAATTTTTTTATAATATACAGATAGTCTGTGAACTTTGGCTTCAATTAATTCCAAAGACCTGACATTTCTTCTGTCTCCTTTGTTTGCCTTGAGGTGTTTTTGAAGACCTACTGCTTTTTTGACAATATTTTCAAGATCTTCAGGCATTTCTGCTTTCAAATCATTTTCTTCTAGAATCTCACCAATACTTTTTTTGGTAATTGGCTTGATTAGAGGAATTGAATGTTGATCTCTGAGTTTAATTCCAATTTGACTGGGGGTTAACCCATCTTTGGAGTATTTTACCACCAATTCTTCAATTTCTGCGGGACTTTGTGTAATCCAAGAAGGTGCACGCAGTGTAGCTGGTCTAATAGAATGTGACTTTCCATGTCTGTGCGTGTGCATTCGTCCCATGATTTGACTGATTGAAGAATAGAATTAAACGTTACTTATACTGATCTCGTACATAATATCGAAATTTGAGGTTCAGAATAAAAGTTAAATAAGTCACTGGATTCAAAACGAACAGGTAAACGGTATGAATAAAAAAATACTCTTAGCAGCATCCTTAATTGCTGTATTCACTGTTGGATACTATGCAGAAAGTGCAGTAGCCTTTGCACAATACATGGGAAACGTTGGTGAAACTGGCCAAACTGGTACATATACACTAGAAGAAGCACTTGAACTTCAAAGAAGAAGAATCGAGTCTGCTGAAGCAAACCCTTCATCTGGTTCAGGAACTCCATATCTTGATGCAGGTGGTGTAATTGGTGCAGCAGTTGTTGCAGGTGCAGTCTTTGGTGGTATTGCTGGAGCCTTATTCATTAGAGGCAAATCTGGCAAATACGCAGCAATGGGTAGAGGATAATCAAACCTCACTTTTCTCTTATTTTATTAATTACCTCGTAGTGGATACTGATCTCGTACTTTTTGATAATAAAGGAAATGTATATATCGCACAAATAGAGCCAAAATATACAATGACTCCTATCATAGGAACTTTCCTGAGCATCCTGTCATCAATCACAGGACAATTAGGACCAAACTATGATCCATTATTCTATGATGTAATGATTTACATCTTCGGAACCATTATGTTCACAATATTCCTTCTTGGAATTATCTCATTCTGGTTACGTGTACACGGATGGGCTTACAAAGACAACCGTGAGAGATGGGTCGACGAATTGGACAGACACTTTGAAAGAGAAGGTATTGGTCTGATTCCAGACAACGGTAAATACTGGTAAAATTACTTCCTTTCTTCTTTTCATTATTTTTAGAATTCTCTAGATTATACTGTAACAAATTTTTCATTTTAAAAAAATTAATATTTTTTCAGTCTGCAATAGCTAGTTTTCTGGTGGAAGGAAATCACTGTCTTTGGATTCATCATATGCCTTTGATGTAAATACTCCCTTGTATTGATATCCTTCCTGTAATGGATGATTGATGAAATGTGGTGATTCTTTATCGTTTACGTACATTATAGATTTATCCTGATCCATATCTCTAAGAGGAAAGTCCCACATCCACAAAAAGTGTCCAATCTCAAATGGATATTCTTCTTCCCACTCTGCGTAAATCGTACCATCATCAGTTAGGGTGTACATTGTTCTTTGACAATTCCCATCATTTAATCCAATGTTAGCTGGAATGTCTGTTTTTTGCCCATCGATTATTAATTCCAATGATGCCTTGATTTTGTAAGGGGTATTTTTGTCATTAATACAAACTTTGAGAGGATCATTTTGGCTAAATTGGGCTTGAATTATACTACTTATTGCTCCTATTGATATAGCAATGATTGCACTTATTGCTAGAAATTTGAGTGTTTTCTTACGTTTTGTTGGATCCCCCATTCCTGGCCAATTCATACGATGATTTTTAGGGAGATTCCATAAAGTCCTTTCTCTTATTCATACATAATTTCAATTGTATCTAATTTATCTTGATGATCTGCAAGAAAATAGGTGATCTCATCAGAGTCAATTTCTAGCCACTCTGATTCTCCCTTATATGGGATATAGTCTTCAATAAACAAATCCTCCGGACCTGTCATTCTTACAATAACTTTCTCGTTTTTTGGTTTTATCTCAAAAGGTAATTTGAGAACTTTACCTCTTCTCTGGTTCTGTATGTTTACTTTGAATTTGTCAGAACGAAATGTTACTTCTCCAAAAAAATAACTTTGAAAAATATCTAATTTCATTACCTTGAAACTTAGCATATTTTTATTGTTATTTTCTACAATAAAACTTGGTCTGATGCCTTACGATAATCGTAAAGACAGTTAGAAAATGAAAAGATTGGGGTAGTTTAGATTACTTGCCAGGGTCTTGTTGCAAACACGATTACATATCCAACACCAATCAAGATTGATTGATATGCAATGTTGGTATATGGGATTGGTTTGATAATTGGTTCGCCTTCAACAACTACTGTTTGACCTGGACCAAGTCCTGGACCAACATTTGCTACATTGAGTTGGGTGTGTACATGGTATACACCTGCTTCAAGTGCTTTTGCAGATAGTGAGTATTCTTGGACAGAGTTTCCTGGAATGTCAAAGACGTTTCCTGGTGGGTCTCTTGCCAACATCTCCCATCTGTTACCTGCGTTGGTTGACTCTGAGAAAATAGATAGCCATCCTCTAAGGTCCCTTTCTACAAGACTGACTAATGTTCCTTGAAGAGTCAAGGTTTCGCCAGTTTGCAGGGATTGTCTGTTGAAGGTTTCATCCTCAATTCTGATGAAACGACTCTGGAGTTGTGCTTGGACACCGTGTGCATCTGCAGTTGGAAGAACAGATTCAACCCAGTTGAAACCTAAAGTTCCTAGTGCAAGTACGACAGCTAGTCCGAATACGAAAATCTTTTTTTCGACCATAGTTATCCCTAATATTGAGAAAGATGATACACGTCGTTATATGTTTTACCTTCATTACGAGGATCGACCCTTAATACAATGTTAATCATCAATGTTAAACAATGAAAATGGGGAAAAAACATTAAAATTATTTCATATAACACCTTTTAGTATTAATTATTTATATAAAATTTATAGAAAAACATAAAAAATTTGATAAAAATTCCCTTCCTCTAAATCTCTTACTTTATATTCAGAATTTACATGACTACTATCATGGCACAGATGCCCGCATTAATCCCAAAAGAAGTTGAGATTCAGAGACTTAAGAAAATCTGGCTCATCGTTATTGCTATGGGTTCCGTTGCAGCATCAGTTGAAGTAGATAACTTCGTTGATGGTTCTCTACACCAGACTTCTATCAGAGACAGTGCATTTACACCAGCACACTGGTGGCTATACTCCCACTTCATTACATTACCAATTGGATGGGGAATGGCAGCAGTCTATGATAGAAAAGTTCCAGTTCTCAGAGGTCCAAATAATTCAATGAACACAGGTTTGAAGATGACCATCCTTGGTTACCTTGCAACCATGTTTACAATTGGAGTCAATGAGATGTGGCACTTTTGGTTTGTAGAAGAAATATTTGCAGTACCAAATCACTGGATGTTTAACATGGGTGTTGTAGTAGCATTCATGGGTGCACTTGCATACGTAGTCAGAGTATATGCTCGACTCGTAGAACTAGGTGCAGAGACTCCAGGTGAGAACCCATACGTTGCAGAAATGTACAAGATGGCCTTAGAAGGCAAATTGTACAGTAGAGCAATTCCATAGAAAAAGTGCAAAAAGCACATTTTTTCTCTTTTATTATTTTAAAAAAAGACG
>JAOTZM010000084.1 GCA_029861345.1 Candidatus Nitrosopumilus sp. | reverse complement strand
TTCTTCAAAAGTTTTGATTAGTTCTTTTGCAACATCAGTATTCATAGCATTAAGTTTGTCAGGTCTATTGATTTTGACAGTGCAAATGCCATCAGAAGTAGATGTGGTAACTAGTGACATGAATTTACCCCAATTATACGAGACTTAAATGTTCTCTATTTTCCTTGTATTTTACCCAATTGAACTAATGCAGCTGCAGCTTCAACCCAGGTTCGAAGGTCTTGGTAAACTGGAACATTATGCTTTTCAACTAATTTTACCATTTTTTCAGTATATGGACCACCATTACAGCCAACTAAAAGTGGTTTCTTTCCTTTCTTTTGGAAATCAGCAAGATAATCAACAATTGTTTCTTCAAGGGGATCATCTTGGAAGACAAACCATGGCATTGCAATATCGATATTTTTTTCTTCCATGAATTGCTGAATGACAAATCTATAATCATCTGCAGTTGCACCACCACCCACATCTGCTGGATTACCACTATGAATAGGAACAGCTGGTGGAAAACGAGCCTTCATTTTTTTGAGAAGATTTGGTGATAATTTTCCTATTGTAAGGCCAAATCTTTCTAATTGGTCCATTCCGCCAATCATTGGGCCAGCACCATTACTAGTCATAGCAACACGACTGCCCTTTGCAGCAGGTTGCCATGCTATGGCCTTTAAGACTCCGACTAGTTGTTGATAACTATCAACTGAAATAATTCCTGCTTGCTTGAATGTACCCATAACGATTGCATTTGAACCCCCAAGAGAACCCGTATGTGATGCTGCTTGTTTTGCGCCTGCAGCAGTTCTTCCACTCTTCCAAATAACGAGTGGTTTCTTCGTCTCTTTCATTACACGTTTTGCAGTATTGATGAATTTTCGTCCATCTCCAAAGCCTTCAACGTATAATCCAATTACTTTTGTTTGAGGATCATTTGCAGCATACCATATCATATCTGCTTCATCAACATCAGAACGATTTCCAAAACTGATCATTTTTGATAAACCAAACACATCAGCACTTTCTAACATACTAATTCCCATGGTTCCACTTTGTGAGAAAAATGCAACAGGACCTAATTTTGAACGTAGCATTCGTTCTTGTCCTTGGAATGCACAATCAAGACGATTAGCAGCATTAAACATTCCAATACAGTTAGGACCAATAATTCTGATTTTGTGTTTTTTAGATAATCTTGCTACTTCAGCTTCATATGCTGCTCTTTCTCCACCAAGTTCTTTTCCTCCACCTGAAACAATTACGACATTGTGGACTCCTTTCTTAGCACAATCTTCTAAGACAGGAGGAGTGACCGACAAATCAACTGAAACTACAACAAGATCAACTTTACCTGGAATTGCTGAAACTGATGGATAGCATTTTTGTCCAAAGATTTTATCAGCCTTTGGATTAATGGGGTAAACCTTTCCTTTGAAATCATAATTTACCAAACTGTCTAAGATTGAATTTCCAATCTTTCCAGGAGTTGCAGATGCACCAACCAAGGCTACAGTTTTTGGAGTAAAGAATGTCTCCATATTTTCTTTGTTTGGTTTTGTTTTTGAGATAGAATTTTTCTTTATTTCACTATTTAGAATAATTTTTGCATCAACTACAAAATGAGATTTTGGATATACAACAACGGGATTAAAGTCAATACTGTTAATATAATCAGCATTATCAACGCCTAGTTTCCCAATTTGTACCAACATTTTTGCAACCATATTGAGATCAATTGCTTCACTACCTCGGAATCCTTTGAGAAGTTTTGAACCCTTGAGTTCGTTTATCATGGACTTTGCATCAGATGTGGTAATTGGTAACATTCTAAATGCAACATCTTTCATAACTTCTGTCATAATTCCTCCAAGTCCACACATGATTATAGGACCAAATTGCGGATCATTTTGAATTCCTACAATTAACTCAACACCTTTTGGAACCATCTTTTCAAGAAGAATTCCTTTAACTTCAACTCCTTTCTTTTTAGAAAGACGACCATACATGTCAGTAAATGTCTTTTTTACATCGTTTACATTATCTAATCCAACTTTAACTCCACCAACATCAGTTTTGTGTAAAATTTGTGGTGAAACTACTTTCATTACTAGTGGAAAGCCAATTTTTTTTGCTTCTTTTGCTGCTTCATCAGCAGAAGTTACAAGTGCATATGGAGGAACTTGAACGCCATATGTTTTGAGAATTGATTTTGATGTCTCTTCAGTAATGACCTTGTGATCAGTTTGGATAATTTCTTCAAAAATTTGCTTGTTTGAAACCATCGTCTAACAATAAAATCAAAACTCAGTATATTAAAGTAATGTTCAAACCAAAGTGGGATGGATCAAATTTATGAAATTCTTATAACTTTATTGTAATTTCTGTATGATATCTTTAGGCATTGTCAGCTAAACTCACCCAATAGGCTGATCTCACAATCCACTTTTAGAGGATTGTAATCACATGACAACTACAAAGAACCCATAAATATCAAAAATGTATCTTACACTAACCAGTCAAGGGAAAAGTAGTACCACTACTCTGTTAATCATCCTCTCGAAATGATTGAATTTCCCTTGACACTAATTTGAATAGAAACTTTCTGTTCATCTCTTCGAGAATGTAAAATCTGTCCAGATAGTTTCAAGCAAAAAAGATTGCAGAGACATCAAAAAATAAGCACACTAAACAAACGATAAAAAGTTGGTCAAAGATTAAATGATGATTTGAAATTGTTGTAAAAAGTATCCATATTTGATTTAACAGTTAAAATATTTTTTTCAATATCTGAGCGAATTTTTTGGGGATTAATATAGGAAATTTTTTGGAGTTTATCCTCCATATAATCCAACCACAAATTAACCATCTCCTCATTTACCTCCAAATGAAATTGTAATCCAACTGCACTTTTGTATTGAAACGCTTGATTAAGATAATGCTTAGATGAGGCCAATCTAATCGCATCAGTAGGTAAATCAAATGTATCACCATGCCAATGAAAGACAGTGAAAGGATTTTTGAAACCAGAAAAAAATACAGAGTCGCCAGAAATTTTCAAATCATTGTAAAATCCAATTTCTTTTCTAAGTCCCCTGTATACTTTTGCACCAAAAGTTTTAGCAATTAGTTGAGAACCCAAACAAATTCCCAGTATAGGAGTTTTTTTTTCTACATAATTTCTGATTAATTGTTGTTCTGCTTTAAGATAAGGTAAATCATCATTTGCACTTTCAGGCGCTCCTAAAATTACAACTAGAGAGTAATCTTTCTCAATGAGTTGATCATGTTTTGTATTAATTGAGGTAATCTCAAATCCGTCATTTTCCAGAAGTTCTCTCAAATATCCAGGACCTTCGATTTTCGTATTTTGTAAAAGTAAAACATCAGGCAATATGTTCTATCGGCAAAAGTGCTTAATATGTTAAAATGAATTAAACAGTATGCTTGTTACAGAACAAGAAATTACTGAATTAAAAAAATTTGTTTTTCAGTTAAACTCTTTGAAAAATAGTGCAGTAGTAGTTGAAGGAAAAAGAGACTCCATCGCATTAAAGAAACTTGGTTACTCGGGAAAAGTGTTAGAATTTCATAGATTTCGAGGGATGATAAATTTTGTTGATTTTGCTGCAAAATATGAAAAGATCATCATACTTTTTGACAGAGATAAAAAAGGAAGATACCTTACTGGAAAAACAATTCATCTATTACAAAGAAGAACAAAAGTGGATCTTTCATACAAAAGAAAACTTCGATGCATAACAAAGGGTAAGATAATGTTTATTGAACAACTAGTCTGTTACGAGTCTTTCCTAGCCTAAGTTTATGGCCAGATTCCTTTTTGGTTAAAGGCCTCTAGAACTTTTTCTACTGCCAATACCATGGTTGCTTTTCTCATGTCGATTTTGTGCTTCTTAGAAAGAGCATATGCATCTTTGAATCCTTTTGTGATATTTGCCTCCATCTTGTTTGCTACTTCATCAAATGTCCAATAGTAACCCATATTGTTTTGTACCCATTCAAGGTACGAGATACAAACACCACCTGAGTTGGCCAAAATATCAGGAATTACCAAAATTTTCTTTTGAGAAATAACTGGATCAGCTTCTGGTAATGTTGGACCATTTGCAGCTTCTGCAATAATTTTACATTTGAGGTTCTTGGCAATCTTTGCAGTGATTTGATTTTCTAGAGCACCAGGAACTAGAATATCACAACTGGTAGTAAGTAATTCCTCAGTTGTAATTTTTTCACTTCCAGGGAATCCAACAACAGAACCAGTCTTTTCTTTGTGTTCTAAAATTTTACTAACCTTTGCACTTTTTGGAATAAGTATAGACCCTTTAGAGTCACTAACTGCAATAACTTTAGCACCCATCTTTTCAAGATACTCTCCTGCAAATGTAGATGCGTTTCCAAATCCTTGTAAAACAACTTTGGCACCTTTAAGATTTATTTTCAATGTCTTTGAAGCTTCCCTTACAGTATATGCTGCTCCTAACCCAGTTGCAACATTTCTTGCAAGAGACCCTCCCATTGAAATTGGCTTTCCAGTAATTACACCTGGAGAATATTTGTTGCCGTTTAATTTACTAAATGTATCCATGATTTGAGTCATCTCTCTTCCTGTTGTGTAAACATCAGGGGCTGGAATATCTTTTTGAGGTCCAATAATTTCAGAAATTTTGTAAGCAAATCCTCTCGTAAGTCTATCTAGTTCACCTTCACTAAGTTTTTCTGTTTTTGGGTTAACATAGATAGCACCTTTACCACCACCTAGAGGAATATCAACAATTGCACATTTCCAAGTCATCCATGATGAAAGTGCCATTACTTCTCGTTCCATATATTCAACTCCACCTTCAGGATTAAAGTAACGAATACCTCCTTTGTATGGTCCTCTGTCATTGTTATGTTGACTTCTAAAACCTGTGAAAATTCTAATTTTACCATTATCCATTTTGACTGGAATTTTTACTCTCAAAACTTTATTTGGCATTGCAAGGTATTGACGTAACTCTTTATCTTTAATTCCTATAATATCACATGCGTCATTAACCTGCTTTGTTGCATTAGCAAATGGGTCTGACTTTACCAAGTTGATGATACTAACACAACTTAGATTATATAAGTTTGGTTGAAAATTTCTGATCGTAATTTCAGAAATAGAATTACAAGTATACCTTTTTGTGATTCATCTTTCTCTCTAGTTTGTCTATTGCTTCATCTAAAGTATTGATATTAATTTCAAGGAAATTTGACAAGTGAAAAATTGCTCCATATTTTTTACCAATTTTTGAAACCATGTTATTTTTTTCTAGTACTTTCATGTGATGCTGAACAGCTTTGTAATCAATGTCAAGTTGCTGTGCGAGTTGATGGGTATTGTATGGGTGGTCAAGTAAATGCATGATAATGCGTAATCTAGTAAATCCACCTCTAGTACTAGTAAACAAATAAAGTAACAACTTTCTAGTCTGCTTGTCTGGTTTTCTTTGATCAGAGATTTGTCTTGATCTAATAATTTCCTTGAATTCTAGGAGTTGATCTGTCATATTTCCTAAAATGAATTATGTTAATTTTGCTTAAAACCCTATTTCCAGATCTTTTCCACATTAGCCATAGTCAGGCAGGATAATTACCCTTAAATTGACTGAGAAAGAACTCGTGATGGCATGATGGCATCACGTGGTTATGATATGACTCCTACCATGTATTCTCCAGATGGTAGAATATACCAAGTGGAATATGCCATAGAGACTGTAAAAAGAGGAACTTTGGCAATTGGTGTCCTTAGTAAAGAAGGAGTTATTATGGCAGTTGAGGAAAAACCTAGAACATTACAGACTACAAATGTTACACAAAAAATTTTCCAGGTAGATTACCACATAGGAGTTGCAGCAGCAGGATACATTCCAGATGCACGTGTTCAAGTAGACAATGCAAGATTCTTTTCACAAGGAAATAGAATGACATATGATGAATCCGTTGAAGTTGCAACAGTTGCCAAGCATTTAGCAGATCAATCTCATCAGTTTACACAATATTCAGGAGTCCGTCCAAATGGGGTTTCCTTGATAATAGCAGGAATTGATCAAAAAGGAGAATCAATTTACGTAACTGATCCTAGCGGAACTTATGTCCAATATGCAGCAATTGCAATTGGAGCAGGTTCTGATGATGTAAATGCATTTTTGGAAAAATATTACAATCCAGATATGGGTTTAGATGATGCAGCGGCTTTAGCTATTGCTGCAATTAATCTAAAAGCTGAGCAAAAAGATGGAATCAATCACATAAAAATGGCAAAGATTACATCTGAGGCAAAAGTTTTTGAAAAAGTTTCCGAATCAGATTTACAAAATTATTCTCAAAACGCATCAAAGTTTGCTTCTGAATAAAAGTTTTAGATTTAAAAACTATTCAAACAAGGATACAGAGACGATAAATTATGGGTTTAGGAAGTTATTGGGGCGAGGTAATGGAAGTACTTCGAGAAATTATTCCAATTTATGATAAAGTGAATTCTATCATTTCATTGGGCAAAGATGTAGAGCACAGAAATCGTGGAATCTCACAAAGAGTATTTCCAGGAAATAAAATTTTAGATGCAGGTTCGGGTTTTGGTAATATGTCAAAGACAGCATTGAAACTAACTGATGGAAAAATTTCAATTACACTTTATGATCCACTTGTTCCCATGCTTAAAAACACAGGAACACATTTTGAAAAATTACCAGATTTAGCAAATGGCGTTTTTGAACACATTCCATTTAGAGATGGAGAGTTTGATGCAGTTTTGTGCGGGTATTCATTAAGAGATGCAATTAATTTGAGAATTGCGATTTCAGAAATTCACAGAGTATTGAAAAAAGATGGCAGATTTGTTATTGTTGATTTGGGAAAACCAGATGAGGTATTTATCAGAGCAGGGGTTTCATGTTATCTTAGATGCATTCTTCCTATTCTTGCGTTTATTGCAGGTGGAAGACTTGGATTAAAGTTTGGGACACTGTATGGTACATACAAACGATGGCCTCAAAACAAAAAACTTGAGGGATTGTTATTAGAAAAATTCTCCAGAGTAGAATTTGAGAAAGATCTTATGGGCGGAGCAATAATGGTTGCCGCATACAAATGAACAGAGT
>JAOTZM010000083.1 GCA_029861345.1 Candidatus Nitrosopumilus sp. | reverse complement strand
CAAATGGAAACAAATTATTTTGGTATGATTTATTGCATCAAAAATTTTCTTCCATCAATGTTGAAGAAAAAGTCTGGTCATATAGTAAATGTTGCATCTGTTGCAGCAAGCTTTGGTTTGCCTGGAATTGCTTCATACTGTGCATCCAAATTTGCAATGTTAGGGTTCTCAGAGGGTCTTAAACATGAGCTAAAAGACACTGGAGTTGGAATCACTGTTGTTAGTCCGATTATGGTCAAGACTGCCTTTTTCGATCATCCTTCGTTCGAAAAAATGCCAAAATATTCACCAACGTCACTTAGTTCTAAAACCGTAGCAAAAGCAATTTTGAAAGCAGCAAACTCTCCTAGACTAGAGATTATAGTCCCATCCGTAGTGCGTGGTGCTGTATGGATGAAAAATGCATTTCCCTATTTCATTAATCCAATATTAGGAAAATCTTTCAAAAGACAACTGGATTCTACAAAGCAGGACTAGTGTTATTCTTCAATATCGTTATCTGCATCTTTACTAGAGCCTACATCTAACAATTCTACTGATTTTAATTCAAATTGGTAAATTGCATTCATCTCAATTTCTTTTTCTTTTTCTAGAAATTCTGAAACTTTTTTGCTTAGTGGAGCTTTGTGTTGATCAAAAGTAAATTCATAGACAACCCCTTTCTCCAAATCTCCAATTTTGATCTTTTTTGGTAAATCCATTGTAACTATGTGTCTTCCATCCTCTACAGGATCATACAACTGTGCATCTATCTTGTTATCTGCATCATACAATTCAAGAATATACCCCGTTTTTTTGAGCTCTTCAGGTTTCTTAAATTTTGCATTTTGAATTTCATCAGAAACCCATTCTGGAATTTCGTCTTTCTTTTTTACCATACTAAATTCACTCTAGTTTTCTTGTTTTTCTTTCTTACTTTTTGACCACCAATCAAGGTAGTCATCATGTTTATCTTCACGTGTTCTTTCTCTTTGATTTAGTCTGTATCTGATATCTGATACTTGTTCTCTTGTAGCGTATAACCCACATCTTTTACAAATGAAATGTTTTGTAGCAGAATCCATCTTCATCGGAATCTCAATCTCATCAAATAACTTGTATAAATCATCTCTGCCTCTTTCTTCTTCTAGAGTGTCTTCTTCATACTTTGCTTGAATCTTCTTTTTCTCTCTTGATGTACATTCCGGGCAGTTAGGCACTGTTAATCCGCTTAATTTTTTCCATAAAAGCGTTCCCACATTCTTAATTGATCGGTATTCATCTGGCACGCGGATTTTTTCATCATTCCTTGCGGTCCGTTCGCCCATCGAACATCCCGCGTGCCAGATGAATAAAACTCTAAAAATAATGTATTATCTCTTTTCTTCCAAAGTCTGAGCCGCAATTTTTGCAGAATTCTCTGCGCCATTAGGAACAAAATTCCTAGAAAATTCATTTAAATTTTCTTCAAATCTCTCATAATTCTCTTTAATTGTAGATATTGCTTGGATTACCTGCTTTGTTTTTGTAGCTAATACACCTAGGCTCTTTTCTTCTGCCCATCTGATATTATTTGTATGCTCATCATAGATTGGAATTCCAATTATTGGCCTTGACTTTCCACCCAATATTTCACCCATTACAGTATGAGAGCCATTAACAACTGCATATCTGCATAAATTTAGAATTGTATCTTTTTCTTGTTCTGAAAGAAATCCAATATCAATTTGTATCCAATCTATCTTTTTTTCCAAAGCCTCTGAAATCAAATATTTCTTACCATCTTTTCCTATTACTGAATCTATGTTTGGATCATTTCTTGCATGCGAAATGATTCTCTTTTCTTCTCTCATTTCATCTTGATGAAATACTTCCTCATATCTCTGGCCAGTACCATCATTAGTTGATTTGTTTCCTGTTCTCATCCAATAACCAAATTCATCATTTTTAACTAATGTTTCAAGATCAGATATAAGTTCTTTTTTGATTTGTTTACTATTAGTAAAATGTCCAACATAGGTAATTTTCTCTTCTACTTCTTTTATGAAATTCAGATTATATTCACACATAGTATATGGTGGAGGTGAATCTGCAACAAGAATTTTTGATGCTTTAGCAATTTGTTTTGCAACAAAAATTAATGATGGATAAAGATAGGACCTTGAATTGTATAGTTTAGGTCTAAATTGATTTGTTACAAATAAGCTTGGAATGTTTCGATTTTTTGCCAAAATATTTGAACCCATATCTCCATCGTTTATTACAAGATCAAATTTTTCTTTATTGTAGAGTTTTCTTTCTTCTCTCAAATAGTTTGCAATCTGTCTAACTAGTGAAGGATTTTTTGAAATTGGTAATAATAAGTTCATCAATGACATTGAAACACTAGGACCAAATTTTCCATCAATTGGAGTTGGCATTAAAATCTCGTGAATTTTCTCTCTTCCATCTGGAAATTTTTTTAATAATTTTTCATACACATCATCCTTGCTTGAAAAATGAATCTCAAATTTCTCCTTTATGTGATCACCTAATACCTCATTTAGCCTCATCATTCTAGAATAATGACCACTTCCCCATGGATAGATGAATTCTCCTATTTTAAGCACAATATGAAGCGAAATATGCCGTTTAAATTCTCAGTGATTTTCATCCAACAAATCTAAAATATCATGAACATTATTAGGTCCAACCTGAATTGAAATCATTTTTTTTGTTTTAAGGGCAGCCTCTACTTCTTTCTTTGAAAAAACTGGAATCTCATTCGAACTTCTTATGACTACTTTTTCTAATTTTTTGTTATTTTCCCCCAATCCGATCTCTTTTGCTTCCTCAAACAAGTTAGTATCGACTCCTGCAAGTGGAACTATCGGAATTTTCTTCTTTTCAAATACTCGTTTTAATGAATTATCAATAAATTCTATAGAAAATATTGATGGTGACAAAGCTAATGATACATGCATGTTTGAATATTGTAACAATATCTCTAATATGGAATTAACATAGATCAAATAATTTTTGATTCCATTTGGTTTTATCTTTAGCTGAAAGAATTCTAATTCAATCTTGTTTTGGACCAATCTTGGAATTATTTGATTAATAACCTTGGTTAGATTCATCAATTCAGATTTTTGCCTATAACAAACTATGATCTTAGTATCGTAACCTTGTTTTATTGTCTCAAAACAAGAAATTGCAGATATTTCATCATATACCGCACAAATTGTTTTCTCATCATGCAATCGATATGGAATCCCACCATTTCCTTTATCTAAAAAAATACAGATGTATGCATTATTTTTTGTTAGATATGTATACAACAATCTGTCATAATTCTCATCTGTTCCTGGATGAGCTCCAAGACTTGATTTTTTTTCGATAATGTTTGATGTTGCTTCAATCTCTATATCTTTAGTAAAAAATCCTTTTGACATTCCTTCTACTTTTACTAGGAATTTGTCACCCTTTAAGAGTAAATTTCCGCTGATGAACGTAATATCTGAAATAATATCTTGAAAATTATTTTTTATCTGTCTTGCAATAGCAATTTTTTTAATACCAAAAAGTAAATTGATAGCAGATGACGCAAATACAGGATCATTTGCATCAACCAAAATTATATCACCATCACGCCTTACGGATTTAAATTGTTGATTTTTTATCTTTAGAATTTTTTTGATGTTTATAATTAGCTGCGAAATTTTATTTTTTGAGAATATGGTGGGAAAAACTACTACATAGGATATTTCATTCATCTTTTCTATTTTGAAATCTACTTGTTTATAATTTAGAACAAATTTTCGGGTAATCAATATAAAACAAATACTTTGAATCAATATGTGACAAAATTCACACAAGAACAAGTAGATGATCTTAATTCAAGAATAAAGACCACTGAAGAAGCACTTCAATGGGCCTCAGACAATCTTCATCCTAAAGTTGCAAAAGCATCTAGTTTTGGTGCTGAAGATGCTGTTGTTATGGATATAATGCTAAAGATTAATCCCAAATTTAGATTCTTTACATTAGATACTGGAAGACTACCACAAGAAACCTATGATATTATGGATGTTGTTAGAAAAAAATACAATATTACAATTGAAGTATTATTTCCTGATACAAAAGAAGTTGAAAATATGGTTAAGGAAAAGGGAGTAAATCTCTTCTATGAAAGTGTGGATAATAGAAAATTGTGTTGTGAAATTCGTAAAGTACACCCAATGAATAAAATGTTGAGTACAATGGACGGTTGGATCACCGGGTTAAGACATGATCAGACCAAAATTCGAGAAAACGTAACAATCTTTCAACTAGACCACGGACATGGTGAAATTCTAAAGATCAACCCAATAATTGATTGGACTTGGGATCAAATTCAGGAATATATCAAAAAGAATGATCTGCCATACAACGGTCTTCTTGACAAAGGGTATCCAAGTATTGGTTGTGAACCTTGTACAAGACCCATAAAACTTGGAGAAGACCTTCGAACAGGAAGGTGGTGGTGGGAACAAGGAGAACATAAAGAGTGTGGCCTTCATATAGATCATATGTAGGAGATTTATCATGTCTGAAAATAATTCAATTAAACCACATGGCGGGGTTTTAATTAACAGAATTACCAAAGTTGAAACTTCTGGATTATTCTCAATCACAATTAGTGAAGATCTTGCAAATGATGTAGAAAATATAGCAGATGGAATTTTTAGTCCTCTGGAAGGATTCTTAGGAAAACAAGACTTTGAAAGCGTTGTTTCACGAGGAAGATTAGCAAATGATCTAGCTTGGACTATTCCCATTGTACTTGATGTTGATGAGCAAACTGCTTCTCAAATGAAGGAAGCAGGAGATGTACTTCTGCAAAATCCTCAGGGAATTGGAGTTGCAGTATTACATGTTGAAGAAACCTATTCTTATGATAAAGAAAAGACTGTACAGGGGGTCTATGGTACAGCTGACTCATCTCATCCAGGAGTCGCAAAAACAATGTCAATGAAGGATTATCTGGTAGGCGGAAAGGTAGACTATATACAAAGACCAGAAATGTCTGAAATCAGAAAATATAGACTTACTCCTATTCAGACAAGAGAAGCTTTTGCACAAGCAGGATGGAAAACAATCTGTGCGTTTCAAACCAGAAATCCTCCACACGTAGCACACGAAATGCTACAAAAGACATCAATTACAACACGGGATGGAGTATTTGTAAATCCAATTATTGGAAAGAAAAAGTCTGGAGATTTTGTTGATGAGGTTATTATAAAATCTTATGAAACTATGATAAAATTATACTATCCAGAAAACAGATGCCGTCTTGCAACTCTACATACTGAAATGAAGTATGCTGGTCCAAAAGAGGCAATTCATCATGCTATCATGAGACAGAACTATGGATGTACACACATAATTATTGGGAGAGATCATGCAGGTGTTGGAAAATTTTATGATCCATTTGCAGCACAAAAAATTTTTAATGATTATCCAGAATTAGAAATTGCTCCAGTATTTTTCCCACCATTTTTCTATTGTAAAAAATGTCTTACATATACAAATCCAAAGACATGTCCACATGATGATGATGCAAAAGAGCAGATTAGTGGAACTAAACTTAGAGAGATGATTCAAAATGGTCAAGCCCCTTCTGAATTTATTTTGAGACCTGAAGTAGCACAAGTAATTTTAGAACATCCAAAACCTTTTGTTGATTAGATATTTATTCAATTAAACTTTCTTTAGAATGTGAAATATCTATTTGTAATAGTTTTACTTGTTGGATCCTTTATCTCTCCAGCTTTTGCTCAAGATGTGAAAAATCCTTCATTAATTATCGAAACAATAGAAATTCCTGCAGAGGAATTTAACAGAGTTTTAAGAGATGCTCCAATAGTAAAGCTTGATGATGTTCATGCAGTTAGCTGGCAAATAACCATTGATAACAATCTACTATATGCGAATCCTAATGGAAATGCTGTCATTAGAGTATATGACCAAGAAAATCTTGATGAATTTATAGAAGTTGGTATGGGCTCACAACCTGATAACAAATTCTGGGTTGCAGTTCAAACCCCAAAAGAAGGATATATCGTAGTTCATAGAGATCTGGACAGAGGCTGGTATCCCCAAGCTAAATCTATAGTATCTTACACTGATAGGGCGGGACTAACTGTTAACAATGGAGCAAGAATAGTAGTTACCAATCTGGATATTGGAGTATTTGCGATCGATTCTTATTCCACTCATGGCTTGGAGGGTTCTACTGATCCACCTGCAGTAAATTCCGGAAGTATGATTATGGAATTTTTATCTGGAGATCCTGCAGAAAATGTCTTGGCTTTGTTTCCATTTTATGTTGCAGCAGGTATTGGAGTTATAGTTGGAGTGCTATTTCTAACTAAGAAGCGTTCTTAGATTTGTAATATTTACAACTTTTTTTGATCTTGCATACCTTACACATTGGCGAAATTGGTTTACAAATATTCTGACCGTACATAACAAAAGTATCATTTATTTCAATCCAGTACTTTTTTTGAATTTTCTTCATTAATTCTTGTTCCGTTTCTTCAGGATTTTTGGTCTCTACTAGCCCCAATCTGTTTGAGATTCTATGAACATGAATGTCCACTGGAATAGCTGGTTTTTCAAAGGCATAAACTAGAACACAGTTAGCGGTCTTTCTTCCAACGCCTGGTAGCTGAACCAAAGTATCCAAATCATCTGGAACTCTTCCTTTGTATTTTCTATCAATTATTTTTGCAACTTCAATAATTCTTTTAGATTTTACGTGATAGAAACCAATTGATTTTATTATTTTTTCTACATCTTTTATTTTTGCCTTTGCAAGCTCTTCAGGATTTTTATATTTTGAGAATAATACTTTTACTGCTTTTGTTGTATTTTCATCTTTAGTTCTTGCAGAAAGTATAGTACCAATAAGGATACTAAATGGACCTCCAGTCTCAGCTTCATGAAGCTCTCTAAGTGCTGTCATTCTAGGAGGTTTTACAGAATTCATAGTATCGATCATTCCGCTAAGAATTTTTTCCATTTTCATCTGAGAAACTACATACAAGTATTATAACTGTAATAAGTATGAATTTTTATTGGAACTAACAAGAGAAGAGGAATCTGCACTAAAGGGTGAGCAGGGAGAAATTTTGCAGATG